>LFTS01000296.1:0-1861 GCA_001513435.1 Gammaproteobacteria bacterium DTU040 | reverse complement strand
GCCTTGTGCTAGCGTCCTCGGTAACGTTATTCAGACGTTCCTTAGTCTTCTGCTTTCTCGTCTTTTGCTTCTTCAGCAGCATCAGCTGCTTCAACTTCTTCGTCTTCTTCTGCAGATACGCGTGCTGCGGTTACCGTAACTACGGCAATACCAGTGCCAACAAACTCAACACCCTTAGGTGCTTTAATGTCTTCAACGTGAATCACCTGACCCACTTCAAGGTTGGCAACATCAACTTCGATGGTATCTGGCAGATCTTTAGGCAAGCAAGAAACTTCTAGCTCAGGAGACGGACGGAACAGCTCACCGCCATCACGCTTAACACCGACACAGTTTTCTTCGTTGATGAGTGTAACTGGGATTAATGCAGTCAGCTTCTGGTCAGCAACCACGCGGATAAAGTCCGCGTGTAACACAAAGCCTTTGGCAGGGTGGCGCTGCAGGTCTTTGATCAATACGTCTTCTTTTTTGCTGCCAATCTTAAGGGTCAAAATGCTGTTAAAAGCAGCTTCGTTAAGCAATAGCTTAGCCATCTCACGGTTTTCAAGACTGATTGAGGCAGCTTCTTTACCTGCGCCATAAATGACAGCAGGAATAAGATTGGCGTTGCGACGTAGGCGGCGGCTCGCACCTTTCCCTAAGTCAGAACGCTCTTGGGCATTCAGAGTAAATTCGCTCATGGTGTATCTCCAGTAAACAACACCGCCTAACACCTGCGACCAGTGTTAGGCGGTTGATTTATCAGCCTGTTAATCAGGCTGTAGTTACCAGCTCTATTAACGGAACATAGCGCTGATGGATTCTTCATTGCTGATGCGGCGAACCGCTTCTGCAACTATAGGGCCTATATCAAGTTGACGAATTTTGCTGCACGCTTGAGCGGCGGCTGACAATGGAATGGTGTTGGTAACAACAATTTCATCCAGTTGTGAGCCTTCAATGTTTTCTAGGGCGCGGCCCGAGAAAATAGGGTGCGTACAGTAGGCTAAAACTTTGGCAGCTCCGCGCGACTTAAGCGCTTTGGCAGCAGTGCACAGTGTGCCGGCAGTATCCACCATGTCATCAACCAATATACAAGCGCGTCCTTCAACATCACCAATGATATGCATCACTTCTGATTCGTTGGGCTTTGGACGACGTTTGTCGATAATGGCTAGGTCTACACCCAGAGATTTTGCGACAGCACGCGCACGTACTACACCGCCAATATCGGGTGAAACAATAATTTTATTCTCGAAGCGCTGCTCTTGTATATCGTCAACCAAAACCGGCGAGCCGTAGATGTTATCTACTGGTATATCGAAAAAGCCTTGAATTTGGTCAGCGTGCAAATCTACGGTTAAGAGGCGATCCACACCGACGGTGGAGAGCATGTCAGCCACGACCTTGGCGCTAATAGCTACACGAGCTGAGCGCGGACGACGGTCTTGGCGAGCATAGCCAAAGTAGGGGATAACCGCAGTGATGCGAGATGCAGAAGAGCGGCGGAAGGCGTCAACCATTAATACGAGTTCCATAAGGTTGTCGTTGGTTGGTGCGCAAGTAGGTTGAATCAAAAAAACATCCTTACCGCGAACGTTTTCATTAATTTCGACACTGACTTCACCGTCAGAAAATTTACCTACGGACACGTCGCCCAAAGGCATATGTAACTGACGTGCAACGCGGCGGGCTAAGTCGGGGTTTGCGTTCCCCGTAAAGATCATCATCTTGGACACGCGCAGTACCTGTTTTACTGAGGGTGGGCCTGACGAAAAAAACCTTTGTGGTTTTGCTTTCGCGAACCACAAAGGTTTCGGAATATGGCAGGGGCGGCTGGATTCGAACCAACGCATGACAGGATCAAAACCTGTTGCCTTAC
>LFTS01000292.1 GCA_001513435.1 Gammaproteobacteria bacterium DTU040 | reverse complement strand
ATTTCAGCCAATGTCTTACCCGCCATCACGCGTGCAGCCACTTTAGCCAAGGACTCACCAATACACTTAGATACAAAAGGTACGGTACGTGAAGCGCGCGGGTTGACTTCCAGCACGTAGATATCTTCGCCCTGCACCGCCATTTGCACGTTCATCAAACCCAGCACACCTAGCTCAAGCGCCATACGGCTGACCTGTTCACGAATTTGGTCTTGCACGGCTTGCGACAATGAATACGCCGGCAGGGAGCAGGCGGAGTCACCCGAGTGCACGCCAGCTTGCTCGATATGCTGCATAATTGCGCCGATAACCACTTGCTTACCATCACAAATTGCATCAATGTCTACTTCAATGGCGCTGTTGAGGAAGTGATCCAGTAGCACTGGGCTGTCGTTAGAGACTTGCACGGCATCACGCATGTAACGCTTGAGCTCTTCTTCATCATAAACAATCTCCATCGCTCGCCCGCCTAACACATAGGAGGGACGCACCACCAACGGATAGCCGATGGTTTTGGAGTGTAAAATGGCTTCTTCTTCACTGCGCGCGGTGGCGTTTTGCGGCTGTTTGAGCTGTAAACGCTGCACCATCTGCTGGAAACGCTCACGGTCTTCGGCACGGTCAATGGCATCGGGACTGGTACCAATAATAGGCACACCAGCTTGCTGTAAGGCACGGCAAATTTTTAAGGGCGTCTGCCCACCGTATTGCACAATCACGCCTTTTGGCTGCTCAATGCGCACAATTTCCAGCACATCTTCTAGAGTGACCGGCTCAAAATACAGGCGATCGGAGGTGTCATAATCGGTTGAAACGGTTTCTGGGTTACAGTTGACCATGATGGTTTCATAACCATCCTCACGTAACGCTAGCGCAGCATGAACACAGCAATAATCAAATTCAATCCCCTGACCAATACGGTTGGGGCCACCACCCAGAATCATAATTTTATCGCGCGTTGAGGGCGCGGCTTCGCACTCGTCTTCATAGGTGGAATACATATAAGCGATATCGGTAGCAAACTGCCCTGCACAGGTATCCACGCGTTTATACACGGGTAACAGTTCGAACTGTTGACGGCGTGCACGTACTTCTTTTTCTGAAACAGCGAGCAGTTTTGCCAAACGTGCATCACTAAACCCTTTACGTTTTAGGCGCAGCAGGTTAGCGCGATCCAGTTGGGCAAAGCCCATTTTTCTGAGCTGTTCTGCCTCTAAATATAGGTCCTCAATTTGCACGAGGAACCACGGATCGATCTGGGTTAATTGGTGAATCTCATCACGACTCATGCCCGCACGAAAGGCATCAGCGATATACCAAATACGCTCAGCACCGGGCACGGTAAGTTCACGGCGTAAAATAGTGGCAAGCTCTGGATCGTTCTGGTCGACAATCGCATCCAGTCCGTTAACCCCCACTTCCAAACCTCGCAGGGCTTTCTGCAAGGATTCTTGGAAGGTGCGCCCCATTGCCATCACCTCACCCACGGACTTCATCTGCGTGGTCAAACGCGCATCGGCCTTGGGAAACTTCTCAAAGGCAAAGCGTGGCATCTTGGTGACGACGTAATCAATGGTCGGCTCAAACACTGCCGGTGTGCGTCCATCAACAATGTCATTCGCCAGCTCATCCAACGTGTAGCCGACTGCCAATTTAGCCGAAATTTTAGCAATGGGAAAACCGGTCGCTTTAGAGGCCAGCGCTGATGAACGCGACACCCGGGGGTTCATTTCAATCACCACCGTGCGCCCATCCACTGGATTCATACCGAACTGCACATTGGCGCCACCGGTTTGCACGCCAATTTCACGCATAATCGCAAAGGAGGCGTTGCGCATGATTTGATATTCTTTGTCGGTCAGCGTTTGCGCCGGCGCAACGGTAATGGAGTCACCGGTATGCACGCCCATAGGGTCAAAGTTTTCAATGGAACAAACAATGATGCAGTTATCCAGCTTGTCGCGCACTACTTCCATTTCAAACTCTTTCCAACCAATCAGCGACTCATCAATCAGCAGCTCTTTGGTGGGTGATAAATCTAAACCGCGGCTACAAATTTCTTCAAATTCTTCACGGTTGTAGGCAATACCACCGCCTGTGCCGCCCATGGTAAAGCTGGGGCGAATAATGCAGGGAAAGCCTACCTCATCCAACACCCGATAAGCTTCATCCATGGTATGGGCAATACCAGAACGAGGACACTCTAAGCCAATGGCGCGCATGGCTTTATCAAAACGCGAACGGTCTTCGGCTTTATCGATGGTGTCGGCGTTAGCACCGATCATTTCAACGCCATATTTCGCCAACACGCCTTCGCGCTCTAATGCCAGCGCGCAGTTAAGTGCGGTCTGCCCACCCATCGTCGGCAAAATTGCATCTGGCCGTTCTTTTTCAATAATTTTAGCCACGGTTTGCCACTGAATCGGCTCAATGTAGGTGGCATCGGCCATCGCCGGGTCGGTCATGATGGTGGCTGGGTTGGAGTTGACTAAGATGACTCGATAGCCTTCTTCGCGCAGTGCTTTACAGGCTTGCGCGCCAGAGTAGTCAAACTCACAGGCCTGACCGATGACAATCGGGCCGGCGCCAATAATTAAAATGCTGTTAATGTCGGTACGTTTTGGCATGGGATTCTCGTCGTGTTAGGTCAGGGTTGCGGTGGCCAGCTTCACGCCAAAGCTGACGAACATAGCACCAACGCCGGTTAGTGCGCCGGTCGCCAAGCGTTTACGCTGACGAAACCAGTGCGCTAAGCGTGCGCCGGTAAAAATCAAAAGACTGAGATACAGAAAACTAATGATCTGCACAATCAATCCCAGAATCAAAAATGACACACCCGGGTGGGCGTAACCCGGGTCGACAAACTGAATAAAGAAAGACACGAAAAACAAAATGGCTTTCGGATTGGATAGGCTCAGCATCAAGGCCTTGCG
>LFTS01000151.1 GCA_001513435.1 Gammaproteobacteria bacterium DTU040 | reverse complement strand
TAAGCCACTTCAATATTCAGCGGGTTAAACCATTTTTTAAAATTTAAATAATGCTGTTCCGCAAGAATCTCTGGGGGCGCCATCAGTGCCACCTGATAACCCGCCTCAATAGCCTGCAATGCAGCTAGCGCCGCGACCAGCGTCTTACCGGCGCCAACATCGCCTTGCAGAAGTCGTAGCATGGGCTTGTTTTGCTGTAAATCCCAAGTAATTTCCTCGCCAACACGCTGCTGGGCATGGGTGGGCGTAAAGCCGAGGTTAGCTAAAAACTGTGCTGGCAGTGAGTTGGCAGCAGCCAGCATAGGGGCTTTTTGGGCTTGCAATACATTGCGCATACGCTGCATGGACAGCTGATGTGTGAGCAGTTCTTCGAAGGCAAGACGTTGTTGTGCCCAGTGTGTGCCGTTTAACAGTTGCTCTGTAGCTGCATCGGGCGGTGGTTGGTGTAAATAGCGCACGGCCTGCTCTAAGGGGCCTAGTTGATAGCTGTCTAAAATACTGGTTGGCAACCACTCTGGTAGGCTAAGGGGTGACAAAAATGCGAGTGCTTGTTCAGCTAGACTGCGCAGGCGCTGCTGGGTCAAGCCCTCGGTGGTAGGGTAGATTGCTGTGAGGCTGTCATCCAGTGTAATAGGCTGTTCGGCTGACTGGGCACGATATTCAGGATGATAAATTTCCAAACCGGTTGCCCCAGCGCGCGCTTCACCGTAGCAACGAATGAGAGTGCCTTGTTGCAGAGCGTTTTTTTGCGCCACGCTGAAGTGGAAAAAACGTAGGCTAATAGAGCCTGTAGCATCCTGGATGCGTACCAATAAACTGCGTCTGCGTCCCATCACGATATTGGCGGCCATGACCGTACCTAGAATGACTGCATCCTGACCGGGTTTCACCGCTGCAATGGGGGTGACTTTCGTGCGGTCTTGATAGCGTGAAGGCAGATGAAATAGCACATCCTGCAGGTTTTCAATGCCGACTTTGGCCAGTTTTTCGGCCATGACGGTACCAACGCCTTTAAGTTGTGTTACTGGTATGTTTACGAGCAACGTCATAGGGCTAGCCGTTATTTTGTTGTGCCAACGGACATTGGCGAATAGCTTCCACTAAAGCGTCAATTGCTTTGGGGCGTGGAAAAGTAGCACGCCAAGCGATGGCGACAGTTCGTTTGGGTGCAGGTGCCGTGAACGGGCGCACCTCAATGACTCCGGCAGTGTAGTGGTGGCTATTCACTGCTGAGAGCGGTAGAACAGATACACCCAAACCAGAAGCAACCATGTGGCGAATGGTTTCCAAAGAACTGGCCTCAACGGTGGTATAGCGATTTTCGCCTTCCTGCGTGCTGCTTTCGGTAGGGCAGGCTTCTAATACCTGATCCCTAAAGCAGTGTCCTTCACCCAGTAAGAGTAGGCTTTTGTTATTAAGCAGGCCGCTGTCAATGCTTTTCTTTTTGGTCCAAGGGTGTTGCGCGGGCAGTAAAACGCAAAATGACTCGTCATACACCGCTTTAGTTAAGACGTCGGTGTCTTGATAAGGCAACGCAATAATAATTACATCCAGTTCGCCGCTGCGTAGTTTTTCGCGCAAAATATGGGTGAAGTTTTCCTCAATATAGAGCGGCATTTCAGGTGCGCTTTGGTGCAGGTAGGGGATTAAATGCGGGAACAAATAGGGTCCCACAGTATAGATGGCGCCTACTTTTAAGGGGGCTGTGAGTTGGTTTTTCCCCGCTTGGGCAAGCTCTTTAACCATTTGTGCATGTTCAAGTACGCGTTGTGCTTGGGCAACAATGCTCGCGCCTACAGGGGTGATGCGTACAGCGCTTTTGGTGCGTTCGAAAATAAGCACGCCAAGCTCTTGTTCGAGTTTTTTAACTCCAACCGATAGTGTAGGCTGACTGACATGGCATAAGGCTGCAGCACGACCAAAATGCTGCTCTTGTGCCAGTGTAACTATGTAGCGTAGTTCGGTTAGGGTCATAGTTTTTTTCCATCAAAATAGTTTTTTGTATAGTTATTAGCTCTAGCATAACCAGTTATGCGTAAAAAACATAACCTATCTGCGATTGTTGGTAGATAATCAAGCATCGTGATGCGGGCTGGGAGTAAAGAAAATTGAAAAAAAACTGTGTTTTTGTGGGCTGCGGTGCGCTGAGTATAAAGGTGGCGCAAAATTTGATTGGGAATAACTGGCAGGCTTTTGGGGTGCGCCGCCATATTGACTCGTTGCCCAGCTGGATTAAACCGATACAGACCGATGTCACAGGTGCAGACTGCCCTGAGACTTGGCCCGAACAGAAACTGGATTATCTAGTCATTGCCCTAGCACCAAATGAGCGTAGTGAAGCAGCTTATCGTAATCTGTATGTAGATGGGCAGCGTAATCTGTACCAATGGTTGGCGCAGCACCAACAACAACCGAAACGAATATTCTTTGTTTCAAGCACCGCGGTTTATGGTCAGTCTGCTGGCGAGTGGGTCGATGAGTTGTCGATGACTGAGCCTGAGCGTTGGTCAGGGAAGGTAATGTGTGAAGCCGAACAGGTGGCGTTAAACAGCGGTTTTCCGAGTACTATTGTGCGCCTGGCAGGAATTTATGGTGGTAAGCGGCAGGCTTTTTTACAGCGTGTGAAAGAAGGTTACCATGCAGATGGTTGCACGAATCGCTTTACCAACCGCATTCATGAGCAGGATGCAGCCGATTTAATCAGTCATTTAATTGGGCTAGATGCGCAAGGTGTGTTGTTGCAGTCGGCTTATCTTGGCGTAGACGACTTGCCCGTTGAGCAAGCGCAAGTGGTGAGCTGGTTACAGCAGCAACTGGGTGTGCACAGTGTGGCAGAGAAAGTGTTGCAGCCGGCTGGCGGCAGCAAGCGTTGCAAAAATGCGCGTGCCAAAGCAACCGGCTGGAAGCCTAAGTATGCTGACTATCAGCAAGGCTATCTTGAATTGATTTAGTTCGGTTGGCTAATGTGCATGATGGCGTCCATTTCTACTTCAGCATTACGCGGTAGAGAGGCTACGCCAACAGCAGCGCGTGCAGGGTAGGGTTGGGTAAAGTAGCGCCCCATAATTTCGTTGACGGTGGCAAAGTTGTTGAGGTCAACGAGGAAGATATTCAGTTTGACTATGTCGCTTAGTGTGCCACCGGCGGCTTCGGCGACGGCCTTGAGGTTATCGAAGACTTGTGCAGTTTGTGCGCTAAAGCCTTCGACCAGCTCCATGGTTTCTGGCTGCAATGGAATTTGTCCCGATAAGTAAACCGTTTGCCCCACTTTAATGGCTTGTGAGTAGGTGCCTATTGCTGCTGGGGCTTGGTCGGTACTGATCACGGATTTGCTCATCTTGCTTCCTCTTTTACTATGCTTTGTTGCGGATAATGCGGGTGACGCCGGCGAGGCTGCGTAGTTTGCGCATGACGCGGGCTAAATGTACGCGGTCGCCTAAGCTGATGCTGAGCTGGACGATGCTCATGCGGCCATCACGTTCATCAACGCTGATTTTTTCAATATTAGCGTTAGCCTCACTAATAGTGGCGGCTAACAGTGCAATGAGTCCGCGCTGGTGTACTAGCTCAATACGCAGATCAACACTAAATTCACCGGCAATGTCTTTGGCCCAGCTCAGTGGAATACATTTATCAGGCTGGTTACGAATATCGGCAACGTTCTTACAGTTGTCTCTATGCACCACCATGCCTTTACCAGCGGACAGGTGACCGACAATTGGGTCGCCGGGAATTGGCGTACAGCAGCGTGCATAGTTAAGCACCATGCCCTCAGTGCCATGGATAACCAGAGGTGCTTCGGCGGTTGAGCAGAAATCTGCAGTGTTTTCGGTCAGCAAGCGGCGCGCTACTAAGTGGGCGGTACGACTACCCAAGCCAATGCTTTCGAGCAAATCATCCAGCTCTTCTTGCTGGTATTCATCCAACAAAGCTTGAATGCGTGACTGTTCGATGTCGGCCAGCTTTGTGCCCTGAGCATCCAGCGCTTTTTCCAGCAAGCGTGCGCCTAACGTGACTGACTCTTCACGCTGCTGCTGTTTGAGTGCATGGCGAATATGGGTGCGCGCTTTACCCGTGACGACAAAATTAAGCCATGAAGGGCTGGGTCGTGCTGTTGGGCTGGTGATAATTTCAACGGTTGCGCCACTTTCCAGCGGTTGCGACAGCGGCGCCATGCGTCGATTGACGCGGCAAGCCATGCAACTGCTGCCTACATCGGTGTGAATCGCATAGGCAAAATCGACCGGAGTCGCGCCTTTAGGTAATTCTAAGATGCGTCCTTTAGGCGAGAACACATACACTTCGTCGGGGAATAAATCGATTTTGACGTTTTCAATAAATTCCAACGAGTTGCCGGCATTTTTTTGTAGTTCTAGTAAGCCCTGTACCCACTGGCGTGCTCTGGCATGGTTGTTACGTTTTTCCTCGCCATCGCTTTTATACAGCCAGTGCGCTGCAATGCCCTTGTTAGCTAACTCTTCCATTTCGCGGGTGCGAATCTGAATTTCAATCGG
>LFTS01000044.1 GCA_001513435.1 Gammaproteobacteria bacterium DTU040 | reverse complement strand
GGTTTAATCAATATGCTGTTTGCCCCTGTAGTGCCCAGATGGAAGTGCAGCAGCAAGCAGAATCTGCAGAATATTGTTTCAGTCATGGTGCTGGCGGTTGCGTTAATGCAGGCTATTTTTGTGGTGATCAAATTTGAAGGCTCTGACGGTTATAACGCCTCGGCTTTTTCTGTGGCTGTACTGTTGGCGGCAACCATTATCCATCTGATGCTGCACTACAACCGTCAGCCTAAAAAGCAAGCTGCTACCGCCACTTATGAAACTGTAGGTGAGGCTGAGGGTGATCGTGAGCTAGGTACAGTTAAGTGGTTTAACACGGCTAAAGGGTTTGGTTTTATTTCCCGCGACTCAGGTGAAGATATTTTCGTTCATTTTCGCGCAATACGTGGCGAAGGACATCGTGTTTTAGTTGAGGGTGAACGAGTTGAGTTTTATGTCATGGAGCGTGACAAAGGCTTGCAGGCTGAGGATGTGGTTAAGCTTTAAACTGCCTGCGGCATGAGTTAACACAGTTAAAGATTACGCAGCTCGACATACTTTTTGTTAGGCTGCTTTTTTTAAGGCCTGCTATGCGGGCCTTTTTTCGTTGTGTGCGGTTTATTGCGTTACGTCTATTAAGTTTTTGCTTAATTATTTAAACTGCATGGTTCGTTTTGCTCTCAGGGAGGGTTAAGCGGCCTAATAGATAGAAGATAAGGTGTAACTATGTCAAAACAAAATCAATACATACCTTCATATTTGGATGCAGAAAATCCGGGTCCTTGGGGGATTTTTCTCGAACAGGTAGACCGGGTAGCGCCGTATTTGGGTGAGTTCAGTGAATGGGTGGGCACGTTAAAGTATCCAGAACGTTCGCTGATTGTTGATATTCCGGTACGTCTTGATGACGGCACAATTGCTCATTTTGAAGGGTATCGGGTGCAGCACAGTCTTAACTGTGGCCCAGGTAAAGGCGGTGTGCGTTACCACCAAGATGTAACTCTGTCTGAGGTCATGGCGCTGTCGGCATGGATGTCGGTTAAAACCGCCGTTGTAGGTTTGCCTTATGGTGGCGCTAAGGGCGGTATACGTTTTAATCCGCGTGATTACTCCAAAGCAGAAGTTGAGCGTATTACCCGTCGTTATATTAATGAGATTTCCTCTGTAATTGGCGTGGATAAGGATATTCCAGGTCCTGATGTCAATACCAATGCACAGACCATGGCTTGGATGATGGATACCTATTCCATGAATGCAGGACAAGATTGTCCGGGCATTGTTACAGGCAAACCAATTGCCATTGGCGGCAGCCTTGGTCGTGTTGAAGCAACAGGGCGTGGTGTGTTTATTGTCGGTGTGGCCGCTGCCCGTGATGCGGGTATTGATTTAAACGGTGCGCGCGTTTGTATTCAGGGTTTTGGCAACGTTGGTAGCACAGCCGCACGCTTGTTTTGCGAGCTGGGCGCTAAGGTTATTGCAGTGCAGGATCATACGGGCAGTGTGTATAACTCGGATGGCCTGCCTATTTCTGCGTTAATTGAATACGTTAATGAGCACGGTGGTGTAGCAGGCAAGCCGAATGTTGAAGAAATTACTAACGATGAGTTTTGGGCGCTAGAGACCGAAATACTTATCCCCGCCGCGCTGGAGGGGCAGATCACCAAAGACAATGCTCATAATATCAGAGCGCGCATTATTGTTGAGGGTGCTAACGGACCTACTACGCCTGAAGCGGATGATATTTTGACTAACAACGGCGTTGTCATTGTGCCCGATGTGCTTGCCAATGCCGGTGGGGTGACCGTGAGTTATTTTGAGTGGGTGCAAAACAGGGCGAGTTTCTATTGGAGCGAAGAAGAAATTAATCAACGCTTAGAAACCATTATGGATAACGCATACACAGCCGTATCGGCGACAGCAGCGGAACATAAGGTTACCTTGCGTACTGCAGCCTTTATCACAGCCTGCACACGGATTCTTAAAGTGCGTGAAGTGCGTGGTTTATACCCTTAATCGCGAGTGCGGACAGCCCGTCCGCATAGCTGCCAGTAATGTGTTGCGCTCATGATGCGCTTCTGTAATAAAAGGTATTGAAGGTAAATTTATGACTGACTCATACTTAGCGCATCATCTTGAGTTGTTGAAATACCTACAGCAGGTATTAGTGGCTCTAGCGCAAGAGGATATGATCCCTGAAGAGCATAACGAGTTCTTAGAGCGCTACGCAGACATGATAACGGAGTTCTCCCAAAGCCAAGAGGCGTTGTATTTGGGGCAAGAAATGATTAGTCAGGTTTTCCAACGCTATCCACAAATCGCCCATCAAGTGCCCAGAGACCTGCTATGGTTTTTTGGCGGCGAATGCCTGCATTATATGCCTGATGAAGAGATAGCCTTATTTCAGCAGCTTGAAGAGCGTCGTTTCGAATCGTTAGAGCGGGGCGAGAGCTTTGATTGGAATGAAGAAGTGCAGCTGACTTTTATGCCAACGAAGCAAACCGCCCATTAAGAGACAGGGAAATTAATAATTTTGCAAAAAGGCTTGACGAATTAGATACCTATGTCTAAAATGCGCGCCACTTCAAGCAATTAAGTTCACTTAGGTTGCTTGAAGTTGTAACTGTAAAGTTCCAGGCTGCGTCCCCTTCGTCTAGTGGCCTAGGACACCGCCCTTTCACGGCGGTAACAGGGGTTCGAGTCCCCTAGGGGACGCCATTTTAAGCGGGAATAGCTCAGCTGGTAGAGCACAACCTTGCCAAGGTTGGGGTCGCGAGTTCGAATCTCGTTTCCCGCTCCAAATTTGGCGTTACGCTAAATGAAGAAAAGAGCCTTAAGGCTCTTTTTTTTCGTCTGCAGTTTAAGCTTTTGATTTACTTGGGTTTGCGGGGTTGTGACTCCCCTGCAACGCCTGAGTTGGGTTTTTAACCGGCAGCACTTGAGTTGGGGTTAGAGTTCGTATCGCGCATAAGATGCGCTCCCACAGTAAAGAGGCTTGTACGCAGCCGGTCGCTCAGCCAGCTTTAGTGAGGATGCCCGTGGCCGCTGGTACTTCAATGTGGTGGTTGATGTAGAAGCCGAGATACCAGCAGGACAAGACCGTATCGGTATTGACAAAGCCCACTTCGTAGGTGCGGCGCTCAGCTTTGGTTAGATCTTTCCAGGCTTGGTGGGTGGGGATGTTTTCGCAGGCCTGATATACCCGTTGAAAAACCTGATAGTCGTCTTGCTGGCCCAGTTCGCAATCGTAGTGATCAAGCACCACTTTGATGCGTATGCACAGCTCAACCCAAGGCGCTTGCTCGTCGAGTAGACTACTTAGTAAAACGCTTAGGTCGCCAGCCAGTTTGTCGCGATTTTTTTGCTTGTGCTCAGTCTGTAGCTGTTGCTGGCGCTGTTGCTGGCGCCAAAGGCTTAAGGCATACCAGCCGAGCATCAAGCACAAGGCTGTGCCGGCTATGATTACTAAAATCAGTGTGTTGGACATTGTTGCTCCAAAAATATTTCAATGACGCAGAATTGATTGTGGTGCGATAGTGTCAGCGTAAACTTGAGTTGGCAAAAACGGCACATTGGTTCTTTTATGTCGAGTAATAAAATCAACTATACAGCAAGCTAATGCCTGTAAACAGAGTGGGTTAGGCAGCTTTGTGTGTCGAAAAACAGAGTGACGCAGGCAAGCCATCGGCATAGGCGCTCATTACTTTCTTATATGCTTTTATGGTATATGCAAATTCTTTTTTATTCCTTTTTGAGTTGTGGTTGCTAGTTTATAGTCACAACCCTGATTTATTGCTCGACAAGGTACATAACAATGAAAACAAACAATCCCGCTTTCCATTGGCTTGCCGCTGTCGCCACCAGTTTGGCGCTGAGTTCTACGGCGCAGGCCGACAGTAGCCCTGCTGCCTCTTTGCAAATCCAAGTACTCAGTGGTGCGTGCGCTAACTGCCATGGCACTGATGGCCGTCTAGGTGGCGCTATTCCTGTTATTGCTGGCCGTCCTGCCGCTGTGCTTGAGTCACAGCTGTTGGCCTTCAAGCGCGGTGAAGAGCCCAAAGCCACTGTTATGACGCGCCATGCGTCGGGGTATACCGATGATGAATTGGCTGCGCTGGCAGACTATTTTTCGAAACTGGGTCGCTAAGGGAGATTCCAACATGAAGAACAACAAACCAAGCTTTTCTCTATCCCGTCGCAACCTGCTTAAAGGTTTGGGCGCAGCCTCTTTGTTACCCTTGGTATCTGCTTGCAGCAGTACTGGTCTGTCCAGCAGTAGCGCTGGGCGTGTGGTCATCGTCGGCGGTGGCTTTGGCGGTGCTACGGCGGCCAAGTACATCAAGCGTTTCAATCCAGCCATTGACGTGACCTTGGTTGAAGTGAACCGTACTTTCCACACCTGTCCGTTTTCCAACTTGGTGCTGGCCGGCCAGCGCAAGCTTGAAGATATCGCCCACGGTTACACCGAGCTGAAAGAAGTCTATGGCGTAAAGGTTATCCACGCCCGTGCTGAAGACGTTGACCCTATTGCTCATACGGTCAAACTGTCCACTGGCACTACATTGCATTACGATCGCCTAGTGCTGTCGCCCGGTATTGATTTCCGTTGGAATGCTATTGAAGGCTATGACGAAGCCGCTGCCGAATTAGCGCCTCATGCGTGGAAGGCCGGCGCGCAAACTACGCTACTGCGCAACCAGCTTGAAGCCATGGAAGACGGCGGTACTTTTGTGATGTCGGTACCTGATAATCCGTTCCGCTGCCCGCCTGGACCTTACGAGCGTGCCAGTTTGGTAGCCAGTTATCTGGCTCGCCACAAGCCTAAATCCAAAGTGCTGATTCTGGACGCTAAAGATAACTTTTCTAAACAAGGGCTGTTTACTCAGGGTTGGCGCGAACTGTATGGCGAGCGTATCGAGTGGGTTAGCCTGTCTAATGATGGCAAGGTTACCCGTGTTGATGCTGCACGCGGCGAGGTGGAAACTGAATTTGGTACGCGCCACAAAGCAGGTGTATTGAACGTTATTCCGCCGCAAAAAGCGGGCATCATCGCCGAACGCGCTGGGGTGACCAATGCGGACGGCTGGGTACCGGTTAAGCCTAATACCTTTGAGTCGGAGCAGGCTAAAGATGTGTATGTGATTGGTGATGCGAGTATTGCTGCGCCCATGCCCAAGTCTGGCTTCAGTGCTAACGCTCAAGGCAAAGTGGTGGCAGCTGCCATTGTGGCATCGCTGGCTGGATTTGAGCCGGTCAATCCCACTTGGTCCAACACCTGCTACAGCTTGCTCAGCCCGGACTACGGTATCACTGTGGCGGATGTCTACCGTATTGAAGACAACAAACTAGTGGCCGCGCCCGGTGGTGGTGTGAGTCCGCTGGATGCATCACCGGCGTTCCGCAAGGCCGAGGCCGACTATGCCCGTGGCTGGTACGAAGCTATCGCGCAAGACACTTGGGGAACCCGTTACTAAATGCCTGAGTTTATTGAAGCCTTGCTCGATGCCCCGCAGCAATTGATGCTGTGGGGCGCTCTGCTTACTGGCCTGTTATTGGGTGCGTTATTGCAATGGAGTCGGTTGTGTCTGTTGCGTGGGTTGGTGCATGTGCGTCAGGGCAACAGCCAAAAACTGAAAGCTTTTGCGCTAGCCATGGCAGCGGCCTTTTTAAGCAGCCAAGCCCTGGCTTGGTTGTGCGATATAGATTTAGCTGCATCCATTTATGTGCAAGACAATCCAGCCTTGCCTGTGATTGTGCTAGGTGGCTTGTTGTTTGGTTGCGGCATGGCTTTGAGTAATGCCTGCACCGGTCGCAGCTTGGTACTGGCTGCCGGTGGTAATCTACGATCATTGGTTTGCTTGTTGAGCATTGCGCTGGGTGCGGGTTTGGCGTTATCCGGGCTGTTGGCCGAAGGGCGTGTCTGGCTGGAAAACCTGACCCGTTTCAATCTGCCGGTGTCGCGTCTGCCGCTGGGATTGGGCGTGTTACTTGCCATAGGTTTGCTGATGTACGCACTGCGTGGGCAAGAATTATGGCAATCCAAGCCGGACTTGATCGGCAGTCTGTTGGTGGGGGTTCTGGTCAGCGCAGGCTGGTGGCTTACGGGTGTAGTTGGTGCGGATGAGTTTGAACCCATCCCGCTGTTGTCGATTAGCTTTGTTGCACCGTTGTTTGAAGCCCAGCAGTATCTGTTGCTGTCCACAGGCAGCAAGCTGAGCTTTGGTGTTGTGTTGGTGGCTGGTGTTTTCGTCGGAGCACTGCTGCGAGCGCTGCTGTCAGGCCAGTTTGTTTGGGAAGGTTTTGATAGCACGGCCCGACTCAAACGCAGCCTTACGGGTGGCTTGTTGATGGGTGTCGGTGGCGTATTGTCACTGGGCTGCACCTACGGTCAGGCGCTTAGTGGGTTTTCTACCTTAGCTATTACCAGTTTGGTGGCCATTGCAGGCATTCTGGTCGGTGCTTGGTTGACGCTTGCGGTATTACAAAAAACATAGAGAGGTGTGTCATGATTCGTTCCTTGCTTGCTTTACTGCTGACTGTACCGCTGAGTGTTCTGGCAGCCGAGCCGGCACAGTTTGCTCCAGTTGCCCAGCTTTTGTCTGGTGGCGTGCCATTGGAACACGGCCTTAAACTGGATTTGCCAAGCGTTTCTGAAGATGGCTCAGCCGTTGCCGTTGGAATCCAGTTTGATAGTAAGCAACTACAGCCCGGCGACCGTTTGGCGAGTGTGCATCTGTTTGCCACAGAAAATCCCAGGCCAGAACTGATCTCCTTTCGTTTGCTGTCCGAACACGTCTTGGCTGACTTCAATACTCGTATTCGTCTGAGCGAAAGCCAACAAGTTATTGCCGTCGCCCTGAGTGAACAGGGTCATAGCTGGATCAGTAGCAAAGAGGTGCGCGTCACCATCAGCGGCTGCTTGGTGCCCGATGCACAGCAAGAAACCCTAGCCAGCATGCAAGACCCGCGTATTGCGCTGCCTAGACGCATCAAGTCTGGCGAACCAGTAGAGCTACGCACCCTGATTAAGCACCCTATGGAAACGGGTTTGCGCCAGACTGCTGATGGCAAGCTGGTTGCGCAAAATCTTGTGCAAACACTACAGTTAGCGATTGATAAGCAGCCTGCGCTAGATGTGCAGTTTGCCAGCGGTACCGCCGCTAATCCATACGTTCGACTGGTCGTCCAAGGTAAAAGCAAGGAGCTGGAGTTTCGTTGGCAGGATCAGCAGGGCGTTGAAGTGATAGAGGTGCGCCAGCTATCCTTGTGATGCGAGATGCATCAGCGAGCGTTCAAATAAAGTCTGTTCTATAAGTGAGTGAGGCTAACTACGCCACATAAACTCTTGCGTACCCTGTTCGTTCACTTTGAGCCAGCGGTCGGCATCTGCTTCGCCGTCGGCTTCTTGCCAGCTGCCGGGGGCGCAGCGTATTTCTACGGCGAGTGCTGCAAAGGCAGCTTGCGCGCAGGCGAGATCGCTATCCCATGGGGTTGCCGAGCTGGCAAAGAACAGTGAGTGCCACGAGCCCACAGCCTTGTTGTACCAAGTCACTTCAATACCGTCACAGTCACAGCGCGCTAGACTGCCTTTGTGGCGCCAGTCGCTGCAGTGTTTGAAAACGCTTGTTAGCCAAGCATGGACTGCTTCTTGGTCTGCATCTTTGAGGTAAATTTCAATATCTGGTTGCATGTTGAGCACCTCTTTAGACGGGCTGAATCCAATCAAATCGAACGGCTACCGTAACATCAATGGGTTGTTCAATAATACTGCGCTTGCGCTCTTCGTTAATGCGCCAGCCGTGCGGTGTCATGGCTAACAGGTTTGCGCGAGCCGTGCTATCGCTGAGGTTGAGCCTGTAGCGCATATATTCGGTGTGGGTCAATTTTAGCTGTGCAGGTAAGTCTTGTAGGTGTTTGGCGTCATCATAGGGTCGCACTTGATCATAGAGTTTAGTGCGCAGCTCCAGTAAATGATCCTGCGCTGGGCCTAAGCGTAAAAATGTGCCGTTTTTGCTGAGTACGCGCAGGATTTCTGCCCATGAGTAAGGACTGAAAACACTGGTGAGCAAATCGCAGCTGTGGTCGGACAAGGGAATTTGCGCCATGCTGGCGACTAGCCATTGAATCTGTTTGCTTCTGCGGCAGGCTTGTTTGATGGCGTCTTTGGAGACATCTAAACCGTATCCTTGCGCTAAGGGTAAGCTCTTGGCGAGGTGGTCAGTGTAATAGCCTTCGCCACAGCCAATATCCAACCAGGTGCGTGGTGCTATGGTGGCGCTATAGTCAGCCAGTTGTTGAGCGAGGGGTTGATAGTGACCGCTGTTTAGAAAATCACGCCGTGCGGCAACCATTTCAGCGCTATCGCCCGGAGTGCGGCTGGCTTTGTGCTGTACGGGTAAAAGGTGTAGATAACCTTGCCGCGCACGATCGAAGTGGTGCGAGTTAGCGCACAGTGCGGCGGTGTCGGTTTGCTCAAGTTGAGCAAGGCAAATGGGGCAGCTAAGCATTTGCGAGCCTAAGGTGGTAATAAAGCAATTA
>LFTS01000078.1 GCA_001513435.1 Gammaproteobacteria bacterium DTU040 | reverse complement strand
GTCCAAGGTCAACCCAGTGGTACAAACCCAGCTGATTGTTGACCACTCCTTGGCCGTTGAGTGTGGCGGTTTTGACCCCGATGCTTTCCAGAAGAACCGTGAAATCGAAGACCGTCGCAACGAAGACCGTTTTCACTTTATCGACTGGACCAAGACCGCGTTCGACAACGTGGACGTTATTCCGGCCGGTAACGGCATCATGCACCAGATCAACCTGGAAAAAATGTCGCCCGTAGTGCAGGTGCGTGAAGGCGTGGCCTTCCCGGATACCTGTGTTGGTACCGATAGTCATACGCCGCATGTGGATGCACTGGGCGTGATTTCTGTCGGTGTGGGCGGTTTGGAAGCTGAAACCGTGATGCTTGGCCACCCGTCCATGATGCGTCTGCCGGATATCGTCGGAGTCGAGCTGACCGGCAAGCGCCACCCGGGCATTACCGCAACTGACATCGTATTAGCCCTGACCGAATTCCTGCGCACCGAGCGTGTAGTGGGTGCCTATGTCGAGTTCTTTGGCGAGGGTGCCGACAGCCTGTCCATTGGTGACCGTGCCACCATCTCCAACATGACCCCGGAGTATGGTGCCACTGCGGCGATGTTCTACATCGACGGCCAGACCATCGACTATTTGCGCCTGACCGGTCGCGACCCCAAGCAGATCGAGCTGGTTGAACAGTACGCCAAACACACCGGCCTGTGGGCAGACAGCCTGAAAACCGCCGAATACGAGCGTGTGCTGAAGTTTGACCTGTCCACTGTTGGCCGCAACATTGCCGGCCCGTCCAACCCGCACGCCCGTGTTTCCACCAGCGATCTGGCGGCCAAAGGCATTGCCGGCAATCTGGAGGCCGCGCGCGCACAGGAAGCTGAGGGCCTGATGCCCGATGGCGCGGTGATTATTGCCGCCATTACTTCCTGTACCAACACCTCCAACCCGCGCAACGTGGTGGCGGCTGGCCTGCTGGCGAAAAAAGCCAACGAGCTGGGCCTGACCCGCAAGCCCTGGGTCAAGTCGTCCTTTGCGCCAGGCTCCAAAGTAGCCGAGCTATATCTGAAAGAGGCTGATCTGCTGGGTGACATGGAAAAGCTCGGCTTTGGCATCGTCGGTTTTGCCTGTACTACCTGTAACGGCATGAGTGGTGCCCTGGACCCTGTGATTCAGCAAGAAATCATCGACCGCGACCTCTACGCCACCGCGGTGCTGTCGGGTAACCGCAACTTTGACGGCCGTATTCACCCCTATGCCAAACAAGCGTTTTTGGCCTCGCCACCGCTGGTAGTGGCCTATGCGATTGCCGGTACCATCCGCTTTGATATCGAGCAGGATGTGCTGGGCGTGGTGGATGGCAAGGAAATCCGCCTGAAAGACATCTGGCCCAGCGATGAAGAAATCGACGCCATCGTCAACAAATACGTCAAGCCCGAGCAGTTCAACCAGATTTACATCCCGATGTTTGACATGGAAGCCGCCGAGCGTGCGCCAAGCCCGCTGTATGACTGGCGTCCAATGAGTACCTATGTGCGCCGTCCGCCTTACTGGGAAGGTGCGCTGGCCGCGCCTCGCACCATGAAGGGCATGCGTCCGCTGGCGCTGTTGCCGGACAACATCACCACCGACCACCTATCGCCATCCAACGCGATTATGCTGAACTCGGCGGCCGGTGAATACCTGCACAAAATGGGCCTGCCGGAGGAGGATTTCAACTCCTACGCTACCCACCGTGGTGACCACCTGACCGCCCAGCGTGCCACCCTGGCCAACCCCAAGCTGCTCAACGAGATGGTGCGCAACGAGGATGGTAGCGTGAAGCAGGGTTCGCTGGCCCGTGTCGAGCCGGAAGGCGAAGTCATGCGCATGTGGGAAGCCATTGAGACATACATGAATCGCAAGCAGCCGCTGATCATCATTGCCGGTGCCGACTACGGTCAGGGCTCGTCCCGTGACTGGGCCGCCAAGGGCGTGCGTCTGGCCGGTGTTGAGGTCATCGTGGCCGAGGGCTTTGAGCGCATCCACCGCACCAACCTGGTTGGCATGGGTGTGTTGCCACTGCAGTTCAAGGAAGGCACCAACCGCCTGACGCTGAAGCTGGACGGCACCGAGACTTATGACGTTGAAGGTACTCCTGCGCCGCTGGCTGACCTGACACTGGTGATCAACCGTGCCAATGGCCAGAGCGAGAGGGTGACTGTGACCTGTCGTCTGGATACTGCGGATGAGGTTGATGTGTACGAGGCAGGTGGTGTGTTGCAGAAGTTTGCCAAGGACTTTTTGGGGGAGTAAGGGTTTTTTAGCTTTGGTGTGTGGGTGGCTGGTTTGACACTCCGTAAAGCTACGCTGCCAATTTGAACAAGTTCAAATCTGTCAGCTAATGCTTTACTGCGGTCAAACCAGCCACCAAGACACACCGTGCTGTGGGAAGGGGGTGGCACGGCTTTGCCGTGCTGCTGTCGCGGGTTTCTTCTGATGCCTTTGTGTGTGGAAGAATTTTACGCAGCGGTTTCGGAGCGTCTCACTCGGACTCCAGCACTCCCTCATCCTGCCACCCCAGACTCCAGCGCACACCCCACCCCTTCACCAACCATCAGCCCCAACACAAATCTACAAACAAGCTATTGCACGGAAAATAACTATGTCTTTTGTACCTCAAGTAAAAATTCCCGCTACCTATATGCGTGGCGGTACCAGTAAGGGCGTGTTCCTGCGCGTGCAGGATTTGCCCGAGCGTGCGCAGGTTGCTGGTGAAGCACGTGATAACCTGCTGCTGCGCATCATTGGCAGTCCTGACCCTTACGGCAAGCAAATTGATGGTCTGGGTAACGGCAGTTCCAGTACCAGTAAAAGCGTGCTGCTAAGCAAAAGCAGTCAGCCCGGTCACGATGTGGATTACCTCTTTGGTCAGGTCGCCATTGATCGCGCTTTTGTTGATTGGAGCGGGAACTGTGGCAACCTTACCGCTGCGGTAGGCTCGTTTGCGATTAGTAACGGCTTGGTGGATGCCGACAAGATTCCAGAAAATGGCATCTGCACGGTTAATATCTGGCAGGTCAATATCCAGAAAACCATTGTCGCCCACGTGCCCATTACCAATGGCCAAGTGCAGGAAACCGGTGATTTCGAGCTGGATGGCGTAACTTTCCCAGCGGCTGAAGTTGAAATCGAGTTTCTGGACCCAGCGGATGCTACAGGCTCGATGTTCCCAACAGGTAATCTTGTCGACAGCCTGGACGGT
>LFTS01000012.1 GCA_001513435.1 Gammaproteobacteria bacterium DTU040 | reverse complement strand
CCCGTATTACCGGTCTTAGTGGTTAACCAGCCCGATACAGCGATTGCGTTGGCACAAGCGCTACATCAGGGAGGTGTGCAGGTCTTAGAAATCACCTTAAGAACACCGCAGGCGCTTGAGGTGGTCACGACTTTGCGTCAACAACTGCCAGAGCTTCTAGTGGGTGTGGGGACTGTGGTGCAAGCAGAGCAGTTTGAACAGGCCAAGCAAGCAGGCGCGCAATTTGCCGTAAGCCCAGGGTTTACGCCGCAATTGGCAGACGCTGCACAAGCCAGCGCATTACCCTATTTGCCCGCCGTAATGACGCCTTCTGAGGTGTTGCACGCCATGGAGCATGGCTATCGNNATGGCTATCGTACGCTAAAGCTATTTCCTGCCAGTCTTGAAGGTAGCCTAAAGTTACTGGACAGCTTTAAAGGCCCCTTTACCGATATCAAATTTTGTCCTACAGGCGGTATTCAGCTCGATAACCTGTTGAGCTTTCTTAAGCTACCCAATGTGATTTGCTGTGGCGGCAGCTGGTTGGCACCGGATGCTTTGGTGCGGGCTAATGATTGGCGGCAAATAACCGCCTTGGCGCAACAGGCGCAGGAGTTAGCGAGGAGTTTGGTATGTGTTTAGAATGGGATTGGCCTGCGCCATTTCAAAGCAAGTTTCAAGCAAGTGCTGAACAAATCGACGAGCTAAACCACGTCAATAACGCTGTCTATGTACAGTGGATGGAAGATTGCGCGTGGCAGCACTCACAAAGCTTGGGCTTGGATGTCAAACGCTACCAAGAATTGGACCGTGGCATGGCAATAGTGCGCCATGAAATTGATTACTTAGCCAGCGCCTACTTGGGCGAAGAGCTGTGCATGGGCACGTGGATTGTTGCGCCCGATAATCGCTTAAAAATGGATCGCCTGTTTCAACTGATTCGTCCTGCCGATAGCGCTACTTTGCTGCGCGCCCGCACGACCTTTGTTTGTGTGCAGCTTACCACCGGTCGCCCAAAGCGCATGCCTGAAGAGTTTTTGGCCGGTTACGGCAAAGCTTGGCGTGATTTGGATAAGGACTGACCCAGTGGAAATTGCTTTAGCCCCCATGGAAGGCTTAGCCGATGCCATGATGCGCGACCTGCTCACGCGCCAAGGCGGTATCGACTGGTGCGTGACCGAATTTATCCGCATCACCGACACGCTGCTACCACCGTCAATCATTCAACGCATTGCACCCGAATTAAAGCAGGGCAGCGCAACGGCAAGCGGCACACAACTGCGCGTGCAATTATTGGGTTCTGATCCTGTTTGCTTGGCTGAAAATGCCGCACAAGTAGCGCAACTGGGTGCCTCTGTCGTGGATTTAAACTTTGGTTGTCCCGCCAAAACTGTTAATAAATCCAAAGGCGGCGCGATTTTGATGAAAGAACCTGAACGCCTATTTCGTATTGCTGAACAAGTGCGCGCCGCTTTACCCAAACACACACCTCTCACCGCCAAAATGCGCTTGGGTTATGACAACACAGACACTGCGCTAGATTGCGCGCGCGCGTTGGCGCAGGGCGGAATTGCACAACTGGTGGTGCACGCACGCACCAAAACAGACGGTTATAAACCACCAGCGCACTGGGAATGGATTGCCAAAATTCAAGACGTGGTGGATGTGCCAGTCATGGCGAATGGCGAGGTGTGGTCGGTGGCGGACTGGTTGCGTTGCCGCGAAGTCAGTGGCGTGCAGTCTGTGATGATTGGTCGGGGATTGGTGACGCAACCGGATTTGGCGCGGCAAATCCAAGCGCTACAGCGTGGCGAATCTTATCAGCCACTAACTTGGGAAGGCTTGATGCCGCTGATACAGGAGTTTTGGCAGCGAGTGCGCATCAACGTCACCCCGCGCCAAGCACCGGGCCGATTAAAACAATGGCTGGCGCTATTAATGCGTAACTACCCCGAAGCGCAACAACTATTTAATCAAATCCGTCGTGAAACCGACCCGGAAGTAGTGGAGCAGTTGTTGAAAAGGGCCATGTAATCCTGACTCAGCCTAAAGCGGCTTGGCGCACAAACTGCTCCATCTCCAGCAGGGCACGCGACATTAACTAATGAGGTCAAAAGGATATGAAAATAACACGGAAGCAACTCACTAGCGCTGTCGAGCACGGTATTCTCTCGGCAACTCAAGCCGATTCTCTGATTGAATTCATACAGCGGCAAACGGCTGATGTGCCTCGGTTTACCTTTACCCATGTGCTGTATTACTTGGGCGGGCTGATGGCCATTGGCGCGATGACCTTATTTATGAACCTTGGCTGGGAGTCTTTTGGTGGCGCGGGCATCTTCTTTTTATCGCTGCTTTATGCTGGAGTTGGTTTAAAGCTTACCAACCACTTCGCAAGCAGGCAGCTCAGCATCCCCGCTGGCATTACTGCCACCTTTGTCGTCTGTATGACCCCGTTGGCTATTTACGGCCTACAGCATTGGCTTGGACTATGGCCGGATGAAAGCCAGTACCGCGACTATCACCGCTACGTTAAATGGCATTGGTTGTACATGGAGTTGGGCACGTTAGCGGTGGGGGTGATTGTTGCTTGGCGCTATAAATACCCCTTCCTGATCATGCCGATTGCCTTCACCCTGTGGTATATGTCCATGGACATCGTTGCCATCATTGGCGGAGGCGCAATTACTTGGGAGTTGCGGCAGCAGGTTTCGATGTACACAGGGTTACTAATGATTGCGCTGGCCGTGTGGGTTGATATTCGTGCGCATCACACAGCCGACTATGCCTTTTGGATTTACCTGTTTGGCGTGTTGGCCTTTTGGGGCGGTCTATCAATGCAACACTCAGACAGCGAACTGGCCAAATTCATGTACTTCTGCACCAACTTGTTCATGATCTGTGTTGGCGTATTATTGGTGCGCCGCATCTTTGTAGTTTGCGGTGCGTTAGGTGCGTACGGCTACCTTGGGCATCTGGCATTCAGCGTCTTTAAAGACAGCTGGATGTTTCCTGTCGCCCTAACCGCTATGGGTCTGAGTCTCATTTACTTAGGCATTCTTTGGCAAAAGTACGAGCAGCGTCTTATCCAGAAATTCCACAATATCCTTCCCGCACCACTTAAAAGTCTACTGGCATCGAAGCGTGGTTAATCAGTAAGCTCTGCTAAAGCACATCCACACACTGAAGGAGCAGTTACCTAATGAGCGATTTTAAACACGACTCTTTTGCTTGGTTGGTGGAGCTTTTAGCTTATTGGGAAGGTCGCGTGCAACCAGCGCAACTAGCCAGCATCCACGTTATCAGTCGCCAGCAGGCAAGCAAGCGGATGCGGACGTTTCTCGCACAAAATCCAGAAGCTTTGCGTTACCACGGCAGTGAAAAAACCTACCGCCCGACCAATAAGTTTTTTCCGCGGCACATCAATCGTGACGTGGGGCAATACCTTAGCTGGGTAACAGGGCAGAGCGCACATCACGATGCTATCCCCGCCAATATATGCCTAGAGCCGCCCAGACGTCCCATCACTCCTGAACTTATGCGCCCGTTGATGCAAGCCTTGCGCGAAGGACGGCGTGTAGAAGTCACCTATGTTTCTATTAGCAACCCCAATGACGAGGGACGCATTATCGTGCCGCACCATCTGGTCAATACTGGCCAGCGCTGGCATTTGCGTGCTTGGTGCGAAAAAAGTAAAAGCTTTAGAGATTTTGTTCTGGCGCGCTTTCAAGGAGCTGCCGAGCTACTAGATAAAAGCCTTATTTCTGCCAGTGATGATGAAGCTTGGCACACGCAAGTCCGCATTTTAATCGCCCCCGATCCACGCCTCAGCGAGTCGCAACGCAAAGTACTCGAGCACGAGTACGACATGCACGACGGACAACTAGAGATCCATACTCGCGGCTGTTTAGTCAGTTATAAGCTACAGCTTTTAAATATAAACCCCCGCATTTATGAAGCCGACGCTAAGGCGCAACAACTCATCATCGTCAACAAAAACGACATAGAAAAGTGGTTATTTAACTGATAAGAGGGCAAACCTGCCAAACACTGTCAAGTTTGATTACGGTGTTTTTGTACAGTGTTGCTATTTAGTTTCATTAATAGCAAAGTGTCTTTAACTTATAAAAATAGTTCTACAAGGGTAAAGCTACATGGATGATTTAACTGCTTCAGATCTGAAGGCTGTCCTGCACTCAAAGCGTGCCAATATTTATTACCTGCAATACTGCCGTGTAATGCAAAAAGACGGGCGTGTGCTCTACCTTACTGAAGATGACAAGCAAAACAGTTATTACAACATCCCTATAGCCAACACTACTTGTTTATTACTAGGTACGGGAACCTCCATTACTCAAGCGGCCATGCGAATGCTGGCTCAGGCAGGCGTGCTTGTTGGCTTCAGTGGTGGCGGCGGAACCCCCTTATTAATGGCTAGCGAAATAGAATGGTTATCCCCCCAAAGTGAATATCGCCCCACTGAATATGTGCAAGCTTGGTTAAGTTTTTGGTTTGACGAACAAAAACGCCTAGCTGCTGCTAAAGAGCTTCAACAAGCACGCTTAGGCTTTTTGCAAAAAACTTGGGCTAAAGACAAAGACTTAAGGCTAGAAGGCTTCGATTCAACTAATCCGGCCATCGCTCAGCTGTTGGAAAGCTTTGTATCGCAAATAGATAAAGCAGACCGCGTGGGGAAACTGTTACAGCTTGAAGCTGAACTTACCAAAAAGCTTTATAGGCTTGCTGCTAGCAATACCAACCACCAAGGTTTTAGTCGCGAGCGTGAAGCTACAGATAAAGCTAATGGGTTTTTAAACCACGGCAATTACTTAGCTTATGGCTTAGCTGCTACAACCTTATGGGTGTTAGGCATACCTCACGGCTTTGCAGTGATGCACGGTAAAACAAGGCGTGGCGCTTTAGTCTTTGATGTGGCTGATTTAATAAAGGATGCCATTATTTTGCCTTGGGCATTTATAAGCGCCAAAGAAAAATCCACGGAACAAGAGTTTCGCCAGCAATGCCTACAAGCTTTTACTAACCATAAGGCACTAGACTTCATGTTCAATGAAGTTAAGCGAATTACGTTTAAGTTTGCAGCACCTACTGCCGTGCAAGATGCAGAGGGTGATTCATTATGATGGTGCTTTTTGTTTCTCAATGTGAAAAAAATGCTTTAGCTAAAACACGGCGAGTACTCGATGCCTTTGCCAACCGCATTGGCGACAACACCTGGCAAACAGTAATCACAGAAGAAGGTTTGCAGGCAGTAAGAAAATTGTTGCGTAAAACAGCCAGCAAAAACACAGCCGTCAGCTGCCACTGGATACGCTCTCGTTCGCGCAGCGATTTATTATGGGTAGTAGGAAGAAGAAATGCGTTTAGTGCAGAAGGCTATGTGCCGGTGAATTATACCGAAGGTGATATTGAGCAGTTTATGGATAAAGAGAAATGGCAGAGTTTAGCTCTAATGAAAAATGCTGTCGCTATAGCTGCGCTATATCATGATTTTGGTAAAGCGAATGTTTTGTTTCAGCAAAAGCTAAGAGGTGAAGGTAAGAATAAATACGAACCTGTTAGGCATGAGTGGGTATCGCTAAGAATATTTCAAGCATTTGTGGGCGACAAAACGGATGAACAGTGGCTAACAACCCTCACAGAAATAAATAAAAACCATGCTGACGCTATATATCAAGACGGCATTAACAAAGAAAGCAACAATCCGCTTGCTAGTTTGCCACCTTTAGCGCAATTAGTGGGGTGGTTAATACTTAGCCACCACAAACTACCTTTTGTGCCACATTGGAAAAAAGGGTTAAAACCTGAAAGACCGCCTGCTGAATTAATCCAAAATAAAATAACTCCGCTTCAAGCTTGGTTTGAGGGGGAGCTAAAAGTTCACTGGAACTCTTATAATTTTTGTGATGCAGCGAGCCAAAACCTACTAGATGAAAACTGGACTTTTCATAGTGACGGTTTGCCTTACAAAAGTACTAAATGGCGGCTAAGAGCTATTAAAGCAGCAGATAAAGCCCTACAAAATATTAAACAAATAAACAGCCGCAGCCTATTGCATGAGGAGCTGTTTACCAGCCATTTAGCACGCATGATTTTAATGTTGGCAGACCACCATTACTCGGCAAAAGAAGAGCCTACTAAAGAATGGCAAAGTCCTAACTATGGGGTATATGCCAACACCAACCGTGAAACAAAAGAGTTAAAGCAACAACTTGATGAGCATTTAATTGGCGTATCAAAGCATGCGCTGGATATTAGCTCTGCTTTACCAAGGCTGAAAAGCAGTTTAGAAGTAATCGAAGATAATGTTTTTTTGAAAAGCACCAAAGTGCCTAATGAAAAATTTGCTTGGCAGGTTGCAGCACAAAAAGAAGCTAAAATACTCAGTGAGTCCAGCCAAAAACAAGGTTTTTTCGGCATTAATATGGCCTCAACAGGTAAAGGAAAGACACTAGCGAACGCCAAAATAATGTACGCTTTAGCCGAGCAGGCGCAAGATTGCCGATTCACTGTAGCCTTAGGTTTAAGAACGCTGACTTTGCAGACCGGTAGAGAGTATCGCAAGCAGTTAGAGTTAGACGAAGGCCAACTAGCTATCGCTGTGGGTGGCTCGGCATCTAAAGCCTTATTTGAAAATGAACAAAATAAGCAAGAGCCCGAAGCTGAATTTGGCACGGGGAGTGAGTCAAACGAGGACTATTTAGACCACGATTTATTTATAGATTACGAACGTTCAGGCATAGAACACAGCTTATATG
>LFTS01000066.1 GCA_001513435.1 Gammaproteobacteria bacterium DTU040 | reverse complement strand
GGCATATGGACTTTTAACTGCTTAAGCTCATTTTCATTACGTGACATCAGTGCCAAGCTCGCCTGCATATAACGCTGGCGACCCTGGCTATGAAAGTTAACGACAAAAGCAGGCTCCAGCAATTCGTAGACCGCTTTTTGCTTACCTTGGGGGATTTCTTGCGCGCTTTGTTCCTGCGGCCCAGCGCTTTCTTTGTTTAAGAAAAACCAAGCCCCAGCCGCTGACAAACCCATCGCTAGCAAAATCGCGATGCTCGCAACGATGACAACCTTAGTCTTGTTTTTTTTAGGCGCTGCCAACTCGGCCGGCGCACTTGCTTCATTAGCCATATCTTTCCTAGGGTTCAAGCTGACATTTTAGCGACACAGTGTAGCGAAATTTGCGTTGCATTGCCGCTAATTGTCATGCGTTATTCAAGTGTTATACATAATAGCTAAGCCTGCCGCTGTGCCCGTTTTCTACCTGCGGCACTTCAGTCACTGTCTGCACAACCTCTTCCTCACTAGGCTGTGCAAAACCTGAATGTTGCTCAGCTATAAGCTCTCTAAGCTCACGCTCATCACGCTGGTCCGAGTCAGAGTGGTCAGCCACATTAACATCCACATCCTCCATACCCTGCTGCGCCATCAGTTCACGCAGGCGGAAACTCTGGCTTTCAAGGCTTTCACGCACACCCGCGTGGGCGCTAGTAAAGGTAATCTGCGTCTGGTCACTATTGACCTGTACACGAATATCTAACTGCCCCAGCTCCGCAGGGTTGAGCTTTATCTCAGCTGATTTAAGGTTTTGCGATGACATCCACATCACCTTATCCGTCAACTCTTTGCTCCAGCCTGACTGATTCATCGCCACCGGCTGACCCGGAACCTGACGCGCTGCGTTGGCTTGCTGCACGGATTCGGCACGCATAAGCGTTTCATTGCGCGCAGTGTTTTCCACACCTGTTTTGACCTCGCCAACCAGTTGAGCAGGCGTTTGCTTAGCCTCGCCTTTTGCTTGCGTGGCTACTGACTGAGCCAAAGCCTGGGTCAAATTCGCCTCTTCTTCGACACCCATGTTTAAATCTAACGTTTCTAGAGCTGACAACTCGGCTAGCTCTGTGTTCTCTGCTTCACCTGTTGCCCCTGCTTGCATAAAAGCTACCGAGCTCTGCATGGGTGAACTGTTCAGGTTACCGGAGAGCTTATGCGCCTGCTGCTCGGTATTCATGCTTGAAGCAGTATTCATCATGCCAGCCATTGCAGCCAATACCGGAGCATCCCGCGGCTCAGCCAGCAACTCTGTAACCTGTTCTGGCAACTCGCCCGTGTCCTCAGCGCCTACTTGCTGTGCTTGCATAATTTGCAGCAACAAAGGATCAAGTTGAGCCACCAAGCTTTCATCTTTTTTATCTGCCTCAACTGGCAAATCCTTGCCGCCTTGCGAGTCAACTTCTTGACCTTGCTGGCCCTCAACTACAGTCTTTGCTTCATCCTTTACCGTTGTATCTGTTGTATTAACACTAGCATCGGACTCGCTTTTCACTACATTGCGCTCTTTGGCAGCAGTAGGTTTAGCCTCAGTATTTTTTGCACTAGCCTGCGCTGGCTTAACTGCCGGTTGCGATTTTGCAGGTTCTTTTTTAGCAGCAAAGCTTCTTGCTTGCTGCTGTTGCGCATAGATATTAGAAAATTTAGGCGCGCTGGATACAGCCTGATTATTAGACTCAAGTAACGTATTTTTAGCCTTGCTCGCAGGCTGCTTAGCGCTAGGCTCTAATAAAAAATCAGCCATAAATTGCATAATGCTCTCCCATACAGGTAAATCCCACTAGTGCATTACAAGCAAATAACAAGCCACCTTTTAGGAACTGATGTTTAATGCATCAATAAAGCGCGGCACTGCCTGCTGATCAATTTTCAAACCTGCAAAGTCAAACAAATTGCGATCAGCCAATTGCGAAGGCACAACATTTTGCAGTGCTCGGAACATAATCTCGGTGCGACCTGGAGTGCTCGCCTCCCATTCGTGTAGCATTTCCTTAACCACTTGGCGCTGCAGGTTCTCTTGCGAGCCACAGAGATTACACGGAATAATGGGAAACTTTTGCTGCTGGGCATACTCAGCAATATCACTTTCTTTGCAATAAGCCAGCGGTCTAATCACCACATTACGTCCATCAGCAGAAAGTAGTTTAGGCGGCATCGCTTTAAGCGTGCCACCGTAAAACATGTTCAAAAAGAAAGTTTCAAGAATATCGTCGCGATGATGTCCAAGCGCCATTTTGGTGGCCCCTATTTCATCGGCATAGGTATAAAGCGTGCCACGACGCAAGCGGGAACATAGTGAGCAGGTGGTTTTGCCCTGCGCAAGCTTTTCCTTCACCACCGAATAGGTGTCTTCCTCAATAACATGGTAGTTGACACCAAGCTCTTGCAGGTAAGTCGGCAAAATATGCTCAGGGAAGCCCGGCTGCTTTTGATCCATATTCACCGCCACCAATTCAAAACGAACCGGCGCGACTTTCTGTAAATGCAACAAAACATCCAACATGACATAGCTATCCTTACCGCCAGATAGACACACCATAATTTTGTCGCCTTCATCAATCATATTGAAATCAGTAACAGCTGCGCCAGCCAAACGGCGCAAACGTTTTTGTAGCTTATCTTGCTTGACTGACATAGTTCCTCAGCATCACGTATTCAGTAATAAAGTGCAGTTTTTCGTGCCAATCAGCCTTACAGCTGGCTGGAGTTAATCGCCAAAGCAAATATCCATATCTCGCGCGGTCATCACAATATCACCCTTAATATCAACCCGCTTTTCAACGCTCAGCGCTTCAGCTATGGGGACGGTGACAATATCAGCAGATTGCAGACTGACCATATGACCAAACTTACCATCTTCAATCGCACGCACGGCCGCTGCACCAAAGCGCAAAGCCAACAGCCGATCAAAGGTGGTTGGCGAGCCGCCGCGCTGCAAGTGTCCTAGTACCAGTGAGCGGGTATCTTTACCGGTGCGCTCAGCGATTTTCTTAGCGACGCACTCAGCCACCCCACCCAGAAGGACATGCTGACGACCCATCTCGCCCTCACCCTTAGCCACCGCCTCGCCACCCTGTGGCATAGCGCCCTCTGCCACCACTACGATGCTGTATTTACGGCCGCTTAACTCATTGGCCATGATCTTGGCGCACACTTTTTCAATATCAAAAGGTATTTCGGGTAGCAAAATCACATCAGCATTACCCGAAATACCACTATTTAATGCAATAAAGCCGGCATCACGCCCCATCACCTCAACCACCATCACCCGATCGTGGGACTTGGCCGTTGAATGCAGGCGATCAATAGCTTCGGTAGCGATACCTACAGCGGTATCAAAGCCAAAGGTTGATTCAGTGCCGCCCAAGTCATTATCAATTGTTTTTGGCACACCCACGACTGGCATACCCAGCTCGAAAAACTTCTGTGCGATATCCATGCTGCCATCACCACCGACCGACACCAGCGCATCAAAACGCAAGCGGCGGAAATTCTCCATCACACGTTCCGACATATCGCGCTCTTCGCACTCACCTGCCACATTACAAACCGGCATCTGGAAGGGATTCCCCTTATTAGTGCTGCCTAAAATAGTACCGCCTTGAATGGCAATACCGTCCACAACCTTGGGGGTTAGGTGGACAATTTCATCTGTATTAAACAAACCGTTATAGCCAGCTTTAATACCATACACATCCCACTGACGGTTATGCGCCGCCATGGTTACTGCTTCAATCACCGCATTCAAACCCGGGGCATCTCCACCACCTGTATTGATACAAATTTTCAAACGCTTTGACATTGTGGTCTCCCTATTTGTCGGTGATGCTTACATAACCTATGCGCCGCTCTGCCTTTCTGGCAGCCAGCTACAATTGATTGGTAATCAAATGGATGATTAAACGAAGAAATAGCTTATAGCAGACAATAAACTTAGGTCTAAGTGTACTACAAAAGCAGGTCTTACAAGTATTTTTAACCTTGCCAATAGCGTTTAAACTCCCTTATTAGCAATACACTTATTACGCTAAAAAAGTTTTTTAAGTCTACAAAAGCACAAGGATGCAAATGCGCTATTAACAGGATATCAGCAAAAAAATCTGGGCATACCTATACAACTTAGGCTAAGGAGCCTCTGAATAACTCTCCACTTTTTGCGATAATAGCCGCGTCGTCCATTTTTTAGC
>LFTS01000068.1:25040-27323 GCA_001513435.1 Gammaproteobacteria bacterium DTU040 | reverse complement strand
CACAGAAGCTGATCTTTACAGAAGTTGATTCTCACAGAAGTTGAGCCAACGCGCTAACCTGCCGGAACAACTGGCGCTAACTCTGGCTTTATATAATGTTTTGTAGGAGCGCAACTTTTGCGCGAAAAGGGCAATCCAACTGCTCTGTAGTCCAGGTTGGAATTAGGGTTGCCGGCGAGGCTTTTGAGGCCCGACGCGTCGAAGAAAAAGCAATGCACCCAGACCAGAATTAAAGCTCAAATCTCAAACTTAAAATCTGCGTCATGATTTGGTTTTTGGTTCGTTGGCAAGTCAGGTTCCGCATTGAATATGTGCTTTGCCTGCAGCTTTATGCTGGCCTAGGCTTAATCGCGCAAAAGTTGCGCTCCCACAGAAGCTGATCCAGCGCGCTAACCTGCTAAAGTGATTTGCGTTAACTCAGGCAGCTATCAACCACGCGCCTAATAAAAAGCCCCTGCAATGAAACGGTGCAGGGGCTTTTTTAGTTACTTGCTGAGTAGCGATCTTTGGTGGATACCTATTTATTTACAAACCTCTACTATAGCGTCCGTTACGGCGTCTATGTTTTTCATATTAAGGGCTGCAACGCATATGCGCCCTGTAGACACCGCGTAGATGGCAAATAGTATGTTAACGCTCCTTTTTGCTGCTAAATAACTTAACCGTAATTTTTAGACATTAAAAAGTTTTAAGTGTGCGGTTTATTGTAATTTAGATAACGGAAATGATGCTGCTCATGTCGAGTTGCTATGATTTAGTCATTCCAGCGCCCAGGAGAGTAGGAGAATACAGGTAGAGACCACTTCCATTTTAAGGCAGATAAACGCAGGGTGAGGCCAAAAACAAAGGAAATGAGCAGGTTGATGTTTTCATTCACCTGCAAGTAAATAAGCCCCAAGTATAAAATAGCGACCATAAACGACACGCTGGCGTATAGCTCGTGACGAAGGACTTGTGGAGTGCGGTTACACATGATGTCGCGCAAGATGCCACCAAAAATACCTGTGGTCATGCCTGCCATAAGGACAACGGTGAGGTGGTAATCCAGTTTTATAGCGATATTGCAGCCAATGATGGTGAAAGCCACTAAGCCCATTGAGTCGACAAGTAAAAACAGGCGGTTTAGCCGGCGCATATACTTTGCAATCACTACTGTGAACATGCCAGCACCGATGGTGAGGTAGATGTAAAGTGGGTGTTGAGTCCAGGTAACAGGGTAGTTGCCTAGCAGCATGTCGCGCACTGTGCCACCGCCTAGAGCTGTTAGAAAGGCGACGAAGGCAACGCCAAACAAGTCCATATTGCGCCGCCCAGCAGCTAGTGCTCCGGACATGGCTTCAGCGGTAATGGCTATAACGAAGATATAGGAAAGCATCGGAAAGCACCTGCAGTCTGTAATGCCCCTCCCTCTGTCCTGTTACCTGAGAGTTTATGCAGCAATGCTGCTTGCCCCTTCGGTGGGTTGTCGAGCAACCGCTCTCCAGTTGGCGTATTAATGGTAGTGCAGTACATGAGCCTGAGCGTTTATGGGAGTTTGCGCCTTCGGCGGGTGCGTTTATGTCACCGCTCTCCTGCGTGCGAAAGTATAGTTTTTTTTCACGGGACTAGCTAGTCGACTTGTAGCAATTTACAATAGCCCCATCATTATTTGCGCAGATGTAACTACAAGAGTAGCTGGCGTCTTCGTGCTCAGGAACTATTTATGTCTTACTCCCTCGATACCTTTCTTAATCATATTAAACAACGCGATCCAGAACAGCCTGAATTCCATCAGGCGGTGGAGGAAGTGCTGCGTTCATTATGGCCTTTTTTGCAGGAAAATCCGCGCTATATGCAGGCGGGTATTATTGAACGTATGGTTGAGCCGGAAAGGGTGATTCTATTTCGTGTGCCTTGGGTAGACGATGCCGGTAAGGTGCATGTGAATCGCGGTTATCGCGTACAAATGAACAGCGCTATAGGACCATACAAGGGTGGGATTCGTTTTCATCCTTCGGTAAACCTTGGCGTACTTAAATTCTTGGCTTTTGAGCAAGTATTTAAGAACTCGCTAACGTCACTACCTATGGGTGGTGGTAAGGGTGGTGCGGACTTTGACCCTAAGGGTAAGTCTGAGCAAGAAGTGATGCGCTTCTGTCAGTCCTTTATGAATGAACTTTATCGCCATATTGGGCAACACTTGGATGTCCCCGCAGGGGATATTGGTGTGGGTGCGCGCGAAGTGGGTTATATGTTTGGTCAGTACAAACGTCTAGCCAACGAGTTTACTTCAGTATTTACCGG
>LFTS01000068.1:0-24965 GCA_001513435.1 Gammaproteobacteria bacterium DTU040 | reverse complement strand
CAGCGTGTGGCAATCTCGGGCTCAGGTAACGTAGCTCAGTATGCAGCGCAAAAAGTTATTGAACTGGGTGGAAAGGTGGTTTCGTTATCGGACTCTGGTGGCACTATCTATATGCCAAAGGGAATGACTAGCGAGCAGTGGTCGTATTTGATGGACTTGAAAACCGTGCGTCGTGGACGTATTGAAGAGATGGCGAAGGAATTTGGGACGCAATTTTTGGCTGGACAACGTCCTTGGGGGCTTGAGTGTGATATCGCTATGCCTTGCGCAACGCAAAATGAGCTGAACGTTGATGATGCGCGGACCCTGATTAAAAATGGTTGTATCTGTGTTGCTGAGGGCGCCAATATGCCCTCTACGCTGGCGGCGATTGATTTGTTTCAGGACTCTGGCATCTTATATGCGCCGGGTAAGGCTTCTAACGCGGGTGGGGTTGCTGTCAGTGGTTTGGAGATGACGCAAAACGCTATGCGCTTACTGTGGACGGACGGGGAGGTGGACGCTAAGTTGCATAGTATTATGCAAGGCATTCATGCGGCCTGCGTTAACTACGGCAAAGAAAACGACAGGGTTAACTATGTTAAAGGTGCTAATACGGCGGGATTTGTAAAAGTAGCTGATGCTATGTTAGCGCAGGGTATTGTCTAGCGGGTTTACAGGTAATAACACTATAAAAAAGCAGCAGTCATTTAAATTTGTACTGCTGCTTTTTTTATTACGTGATAAAACTAAGGGTTGTACAGCAAGATTGCTTTAAACGTTGGCTGCCGCTATTTGGTAGGCGGTGACTAAAGCAATTTGCAAGCTGCCTGTATCGATCTCGCCAGTACCCGCTAAGTCGAGCGCCGTACCATGGTCTACGGATGTGCGAATAATAGGCATGCCTAACGATATATTCACGGCTGAACCAAAACCTTTGTGTTTCAGTACGGGTAGGCCTTGATCATGGTACATCGCTAAAACAGCGTCGCATTGCTTTAGATTGTTGGGTGTGAACACGCTATCAGCAGGTAGTGGACCAACGAGGTCCATTCCTTCTTTACGGAGACGTTCCAGCGTTGGCGCAATAATATCTAGCTCTTCACGACCGAGATGCCCGTCTTCACCTGCGTGCGGATTTAAGCCGCAGACAATGATACGCGGATTCTTAATACCAAATTTTCTGCTCAAATCATGGTGCAAAATACGGGTAACACTTTCTATGCGTTCTGTAGTAATGGCATCAGCAACTTCACGCAGCGGTAGGTGAGTGGTAACTAGAGCTACGCGTAACCCGTGAGTTGCCAGCATCATCACCACCTGAGGTGAGTGAGTAAGCTCTTGTAAAAACTCAGTATGCCCAGAAAAGGGTACACCGGCTTGGTTGATGACGCCCTTGTGCGCGGGGGCAGTTATCATGGCGCTAAATAAGCCATCTATGCAGCCTTGTCCTGCTCGGGTCAAGGTTTCTAGTACATAAGGAGCGTTGGCGGTATTTAGTTGTCCGGCAACTGCAGGCTCATACAGTGGCGTGTGCCATACATAGAGTGACTGCTCAGGGGAGGGTAACTCAGGTAAGTTGTCTGGGTTTACTTCAATGATGTTTAATGGCAGGTCTAGTTGCTGAGCACGCTGTTTAAGTAATTCTGTATCGCTGATTACTATTACAGGATAGGGCTGGGCCTCTTGAGCTAAGAAAACGCACAAGTCAGGACCAATCCCTGCTGGCTCACCTGGGGTTAATGCAAAGCGCAGTGTCATAATTCTTTAATCTCCACGTAGGCTTCGTCACGAATTTCACGTAGCCATATTTGCAACTCTTCTTCATATTTGCGGTTATGAATAAGATTCAGAGCTTGTTGCTCACGCAACTCTTGACTGCTGTCAGTAATACGGCGATCCAGTACTTGTAGGACATGCCAACCGAACTGGCTTTCAAAAGGTTTGGATAGCTCACCTATAGCTGTATTGGCCATAATTGAGCGGAAAGCAGGTACTAGGTTTTGTGGGTCAGTCCAGTTGAGGTCGCCACCCTGCAATGCAGAGCCAGGGTCTTCGGAGTATTGTTTTGCCAGTTGTGCGAAATCTTCGCCACTGTTAATTCGCTCGTACAGGCGTTGTGCTAACTGCTGTGTTGCGGCTGGACTACGAATTTCGCTAGGTTTGAGCAGTATATGCCGTACGTGTACTTCATCACGCATGCTGTTATCTGTGCCCTGTTTGTCGAGTAGCTTTAAAATAATGATACCGCCGGCAGTACGCAGGGGTTCAGTAACGTCACCGATACTCATTTGGCTAACCATGGTATCAAAGGGCGGCGGCAGCTGACCTGCTTTACGCCAGCCCATATCCCCACCTTCAAGCGCATTTTCGCTGGCTGAGTAGCTCATAGCCAGCTGCTGGAAGTCCGCACCTTCGTGTAAACGTTTTTGCACGAGTTCTACTTTTTGTTCAACCTCAGCAATTTCGTCTGCGCTTGGGCTGTCTGATAGAGGGATGAGAATGTTGGCTAAACGGTAGTCTTCAGCCAACTGCATTTTGCCAAGGGTGGAATTGAGGAAGTTTCTCACCTCCTGTTCGGTTACTTGGACTCGTTCGGCGACTCTATACTGGCGTACACGGTTGATGATAATTTCATTGCGAATTTGCTCACGCACATCGGCTTCTGATAAACCGTCTTGGCGCAACATGTTTAAAAAATCAGGCACTGTGGTTTGATTGCGCTGCGCGAGGCTGGCAATAGACTCATTAAGCTCATCATCTGCAATACGAATACCCGAGCGCTCACCAATTTGTAGCTGTAACTCATCCAAGATCATGCGGTCGATGACTTGTTGGCGCAGCATGTCTTCGGGAGGCAGCTCAGTGTTGCGGATACTGATATTTTTACGCACTTCCTGTAAACGCTTTTCGAACTGACTGTGCATAATGATGCCGTCATCTACGATAGCGGCAATACGGTCTAGGGGCTGTTCTGCGGCGTAGCTTAAACCTGCGGCACATAGCAGGCCGAGGCATAGTGTTTTGAGTGACTTAGTAAGCATTGTCTTCTCGTCGTTGATAACCAGGGATGCCTTCATCAAGGAAGGTGCTAACTTTATTGCCTGTGATACCGCCCAGGCCTTTTAGGATGATTTGCAAGAATACACCGCGATCAGGGCGGCGGTTATCTTCAGGGGACATGGTCCGCTCGTCATAGTCTACCCAATAACGGCTGACGAGGCGTACTTTCCAACAGCAATTATTGTATTCAAAGCCGCCAAGAGCTTCTAAGGTTTGGCTGCGGTTGTAGTCAAATTGCCAGCGGGCAATAGCGTTCCAGCGGGTAAAGATAGGCCACATTATCGAAGCATCGGTTTGTTCAACTTTGTAGAAATCTTTGTAAACTTGGCCTGTAGTTGTGTTGGTGTAATCGCCGCTGCCAGTGACATAACGGCCTAGTTTTTCATCAAAATAGACCCCATCGTTTGTATAACGGTAACCAAAGTTAAGGATTTTATTGAGATTATCTTCAGGCTGGTAGTTAAACATCATACTACCGGAGCGTGGACTGTGGGTTTCAGGATCCCAAGTATAGTTTGCGTTGAGCTTCCAGTCCTGATTGAAGCGATATATATACTGCGCAGCATAGGGAGAGCGCTTGCTAGTATTGCGCTCGTGCATTTTGTAATCGTTTTTATTAGCAGCATCCAGCATAACTTTGCGGTCACTGAAGTAATACGCTTGACCTACTGAAACCTGTTGCCGTTCAAAACCGGTGTCTTCTAGCCAACGGTAGGTAAGACCCAAAGAAACCTGGTTGCTATCACCGATGCGATCGCGTCCGGTAAAGCGATTGTCGCGAAACAAAGATGAGTAACTAAAGGAACTTTCGCCAGTATTAAATAAAGGCAGATCAATTTGGTCGGTGTAGGGCACATAAAGATAGAACAGGCGCGGTTCTATTGTTTGCGTGTAATTTTTACCAAACAACTCTGTTGGGCGATCAAAGTACAGACCGCTGTCTAGGCTATAAATGGGTAGGCTGCGACTCGGTGCGCTTTTAAATGTGCGGCCTGCTCCTATCGTTTGCCTGCCCGTCTTATCAAGCTCTAAATCATACTTGGTGTAAGCGAACTTAACGCTGGGCTTAATAAAGCCCCACATCCAATCCATAGGCATACTGAGTGCGGGTTCAATGTGCGCACGACTACCCTCGGCACGGTTAAGGCCTTTAAGGTGCTTATCTTGCCAGTCGTGAAGATTGCCATCACGGTCACGGTACTTGCCGTTTTTCAATGAGCGGTCAAAGCGTACCCACTCGGTTTGATAGCTCAGTTCAAGGCCGGCCAGCTCACCAGGGACACGACCGTTAAGCGTGAGCTGTGGAAGCTTATCGTAGGGTGTGATATCGGAGATATTGGCGCGCTCATAAGCATGCACGCTTAGGTTGGCAGAAAAGCTGTCGCCGCGCCATGTCAGGCCCGCCCGCTGATCTACAGTGCTGTCAGATGAGGCGATAATGTTTGAAGACAAGTCTTGGAAGTAATAAGGATCACTGATGTCGGTGTAATCCACTTCAGCCAGCAGGCGGGAGTTAAATCCGTGCTGATGCTGCCAATTCAGCATCCAGCGGTCTTTTTTATACTCAGATTGAAGCTTGCGTTCTGTTTCGCTGTCGTTGCCCAGCCATGCAGCGCCAAGCTGACCCTCACTTTGCTTGGTGAGATAACGGAACTCAGCCTCAGTTAACAAACCTCGTTTACTGATGTAATTGGGATACAGGGTGGCATCGTAGTTTGGTGCAAGGTTGATGTAGTAGGGCGTGGTGATATCAGCCCCCTTGCGGCGGCTATAACTGATGCTGGGCGGTAAAAAACCTGACAGGCGTCGATCATCGATAGGGAATTGAACATAAGGCGTATACAAAACCGGTATGTTTTTGACTCTGAGAGTGGCATTGGTTGCCGTGCCAAAACCTGTTTCTTGGTTTAAAGTAATATTATTGCTCTGCAGATGCCAGTCGTTTTTGCTGGGTGCGCAGCTGGTATAACTGCCGGATTTCAAGCGGATAATGCCGTCTTCATTGCGCTTAATGTATTCAGCACCGCCGCGTGTTTTTTTGCTATGCACAACGTATTCGGTATTATCAATCTGCGCCTCACCCGTATCAAGTTGGATTCGTGCTTGGTCGCCCACCATCAAAATATCTTGGTCACGCAAGCGCACCTGCCCGGTTAGGGTGCCTAGGTTGTTAAGCTGATCCAGCTCGCCGTATTCAGCCTCTGCTTGCAAGCTGGCTTGGCGGATAATGATGTCACCTGTTAATACGGTTAGTTGCGTGTTTTGCTCGTGGCGTGAATTGATCGCATTAACATATATGGGAGCTTGCTTGAATGGGGTTGTGTCGTCTTTGCCTAAACGTAATGGCTCTATATATGTGCCGCCACAATAGGGTGAAATTTCCGCCAGCTGCTCACCAGTAAGGCTCTCGCGTGGTACCCAGTCAAGATGAGAATAATCTGAGCTGCGCGAATTTAGGGCATAGCCTTTTGCTTGTGCCGCTTGTTTGGTAGAGGCTTTTGCCTTTCTTGCAGTGGTCGTAGCAGGAGCGGTAGCTGTTTTTTTACTCGTAGAGGTAGCTGTTTTGCTTGTAGCCGGTTCACTAATAGGTGTTGGTCGTGGCACCGAGCGTGGCTTTTCTTGTGTTGTACAGATCCATTGTCCGCCAGCGCCTACAGCGCAACTGTATTGACTATCGGCTTGTGCGCTGATCATGCTTAATGGGTATAAGGCAAAGAAAACACCTAGGGCTAATGCATTGGGTTTAAGATGATGAGGTAGCTGAGCAGCCATTATACGTATATCCATTCTTGCCGAGTGATTCTACAGAAAGCCTGATTGCTCTCGAAGCGAGAACAAAGATAAGCGATAATAAAGCATGCCTTCCTTGACGGCTAGCACCTTTGGAGAAAACACTATGCTAGAACAGCATACAGAAGTAAAAGATAGCCGCTTTTTAGCTCTGCTGCAGTGGTTCGATAAGCAAAAGACTGAAATTGCACACAAACTAAATCAAGAGGAGTTACCGCAAGGTCAGTTTACCAGTGCCAGTAGTGATGCCAGCTTTAGGCGTTACTTTCGTTGGCATGTGGGCGCACAGAGCTTGATTTTGATGGATGCGCCGCCAACCCATGAAAATAGCCTGCCTTTTGTGCAAATATCGCAGTTGCTGTTGAGTGCGGGTTTGCACGCGCCGGTAGTATTGGCGCACGATTTGGAACAGGGTTTTTTAGCGCTCACTGATCTGGGTACACAAAACTGGCTTGAATATTGGCAAGCCGATGCCAGCCATCTCGAACAGGCTGATGCGCTCTTCACGCAGGCGCTACAGACATTGCTGCAAATGCAAAAAATAGATACCAATGCCCTGAGTTTGCCTAGCTACGACGAAGCTTTGCTGCGTCGAGAGCTGGAGTTGTTTCCTCAATGGTATGTGGCGCATGAGTTAGGTTTAACCTTTAACGCTCAGCAACAGCAATGGTGGGACAATGTGACTGAGCGTTTGATTGAGTCAGCGTTAGCGCAAGAAAAAGTTTTTGTGCACCGTGACTTTATGCCACGCAATTTGATGTGTAGCCAACCTAATCCGGCATTGATCGATTTTCAGGATGCCGTTATCGGGCCTATTAGTTATGACGTAATCAGTCTGTTTAAAGATGCTTTTATCAGTTGGCCGGAAGACAAAGTAAGTCGTTGGCTTGAGCAGTATTGGACTAGCGCAAAAGAGCAGGGAATTGCTGTGTCAAAGGATTTCAAACAGTTTCGCCGAGACTGCGATTTGATGGGGTTGCAGCGACACTTAAAAGTAATAGGCATATTTGCGCGCATTTGCCATCGTGACGGTAAGCCCCGTTACTTAGCCGATGTGCCGCGCTTCTTTAATTATATTGAGCCCCTGATCGAGCGTTATCCAGAACTGGCTGAACTGGGCTATTTGCTGGACTCTTTACCTATCCAAGGACGTGGTCAATGAAAGCGATGATTCTTGCTGCAGGTAAGGGTGAGCGTATGCGTCCGCTCACCCTGCATACGCCAAAACCCCTACTGAAAGTGGCGGGTAGGTCTTTAATCGAGCATCAGATTGTTAAATTGGCAGCGGCGGGCTTTCGTGAGCTGGTGATCAATCATGCTTGGCTGGGTGAGCAAATTGAGTCTGCCTTGGCGGACGGCAAAGACTATGGCGTGAAGATTCAGTATTCGCCAGAAGTTGCCCCACTAGAAACGGGCGGAGGAATCTTTCAGGCGCTACCCATGCTGGGTGAGGAGCCTTTTCTAGTAGTTAACGCCGATGTTTGGACTGACTATGATTTTAGTCAGTTGCGCAAACCCTTAACCGGTTTGGCGCATTTGGTGATGGTAGATAATCCAGCACACCATACGCAGGGTGATTTTGCCATAACAGATGCGATGCTTTCACCAGAAGGCGCGCCGAAATTAACCTATAGCGGCATTGCTGTATTAAGTCCGCAATTATTTAAGGGGTGTGCTGCAGGGGCTTTTAAATTGGCACCCTTATTGCGAGAGGCCATGTTGAACGGCATGGTGTCGGGTGAGCATTTTGTTGGGGCTTGGGTCGATGTCGGCACACCTGAGCGTCTCCAGCATGCAGAATTAGTAGCGAGTTCTTAATGATTTGGCCGGTAACCATAGTGGCTACAGCGCTGGGTTTGTTAATAGCCAGTATTCCGGGTGCTCTTTTGGGCTTGGTATTGGGTGCTTTAGTGGACCGCTATTTAGCTTTTGCCAGCTGGTCAACCTTGCGGCAAAAATTAATCCGCCAGCCGGTTTTGTATTCGGCTGAGCACAGCCAATTTATGCTGTTGGGCTATCTGGCTAAACTTAATGGGCGCGTGCTGCCGGCACATATCCAGCAAGCACGCATAGAAATGCGTCGTTTAGGATTGGAAGGGTATAAATACCAAGCGGCAGTCACGGCGTTTTCACAAGGCAAAACGGTACAGCTCACCGATCTGCGTGCTAGTTTGCAGGCGTGTTTTAAGGGGCAGAAAGCCGAGCAGCTCTTGTTAAGTGCTTGGCGAGTGGTTTGGTCAGAGCGCAAGGTAAGTCCCTTGCAACGAAAGACGCTAGAATACTGTGCGAAATGGTTAGGGGTGAAGCAGGCGCGCTTAGTTGAGCTTGAGTTACAGGCTAAGCCGTCACAGGCACAGAGCACTAAGCCAGCTGTAAAACTAACTGAGTTAGGTCAGGCTCTGGCTACTTTGGGTTTGCCTGCTGCAACGAATAACTTTACGCATGTTCAGCGTGCATACCGGCGATTGTTAAGCGAAAACCATCCCGATAAGCTCATAGGGGCAGGGGCTTCAAAGCAGCAGATCGAGCGGGCGAATGATATAACGCAAGAGCTGCACAAAGCCTACGCAGTATTGCGCAGGCACTACCGGTCGTAGGTGGTTAGGGATTCAGACCTTGCACATAACTGGCTAGAGCGTTGATGTCAGCATCGCTTAGCTGCTTAGCGATGGGGATCATGAGAGAGCCGGGGCGATGCTTGCCGCCTGCACGGAATAATGTCAGTGTTTGACGTATATATTCTGCCGGCTGACCTGCAAGGCGAGGCATTTCGTCATTGCCTTCGCCATTATTGCCGTGACAGACGGTGCAGATTTGATTGAACTTAGCCTTACCCAAATCGTGCAAAGAGGGGTCTAGCTCATCTTTTTGCTTAACTTTCTGCATGCTGTAAAACAGGGCAATATTGACTCGGTCTTCAAGGCTGAGCATGCCGGCAGCTTTGGACATAACGAAGTCTTCACGCTCGCCTGAAGCGAATTTTTCAAAAGCGGTAAAAAGATAAACTGGGGTTTGCTCGGCCAGATTCGGGATGTGTGAGCGCGTGCTATTACCATCCTTTCCGTGACAGTACCCACACAGCGTAATGCGTTCTTCGCCAGCCGCATAGGCTTTTTGAGTTGATTCAGGATTGGTCATAATGACGTTTAACCTGTCTAGAGCTTCTTGTTGCTGAGCGTAACTGGTACTAACGAAAATAGAGATAGCAATAAAAATTAGTGCACGCATAGAAAAAATATCCATTTTTATTTGATGTGTAAATCTGCGGGGTAAGCGCCGTATTAAGTATCAAGCATACTGTTATGCTTTGCCTTTTGCATGGTGCTAAGAAAAAGCCATTTAGTCTAAAAAATCAAGTGATCTATAACAAAGAAACGGCTCTAGTTATCAAGTTTTTGTTTTATGCCTTATTTATTGCTGATAACGATGCAGCCAGCCTAGAACTTTAGTTTGAGTTTGCTTCTGTGCGAGTTTTTTGCCGCTGGCATTAATTTTAAATTGCTGAAAGTCACTTGTTTCTTTGCGTTTACTGGCATTAAGGCGCTCTTTAGCTTCACTGACCGCTTCAGTGGCTGGAGCGGTTAAAGACGTGGAATAAAAATCAACCATTGTTATATCTAACTCGCTAATAAAGGATGAAAACTTACGGGTTTTTTGTTCCGGGTAGCGGGGGTTAATGAGTAATAGTGCGTTAATTGGCTGGGTTTTATGTGTGGTTAAGTAATCAAGCAGCCAATAAGCGCCTTCGTGTTGTGCAATAAATATCAGTTTTTTAGCTTGCTGGGTTTCTATGTATGCAAGAGTTGCATTTAGCACCTCTGCGATAGTATCAGCATAGTCTACTGCCGTGGATTCGGCAGCTAGGTCTGTAATGGTTTCGTCTGTGCTTATGGTGGCGTTGTCGTTGTCTAGGAAAGGGTCGCTGACAGCGTCTGCAGCGGGCTCTTGCGCTTGATCAGGATTCTCATTGTCCGCAGTCTCAGTCTCAGTCTCAGTCTCAGTCTCAGTCTCAGTCTCAGTCTCAAAATGCGTATCAGATAGGACGATGGGTGTGCTTTCAATGCGCAGTAGTTCAGGTTCGGGGTCGGGTAGGTTTAAGCTTAAGCTGTGCCAGCCTTTGTCGGTCACAGCCCGGCGCAGTTGAGCGATATTGGTTGCAGAGTCAGCCGTTTCCAGTAATCCCGGTACGAACACAATCAAGCCTTTGGCTGTTTTGGCGTTGGCGGGCAAGTAAAGGGCTGAATAGTGATTGGTCGTGCCGGGAATTTCAATGAGTTGTTCGGGAAAAATGGTGCGAAATTGCTGCGCAGCAAGTTGACTACGGCTATTAAGAGCGGGTCGTTCAATCTCAACCGCTTCCACAGCTTCGACTTCTAGATTTTCGCCCTCTTGCGTGCTCTCTTCAGCCTGTGCATTGCTTAAGCTAAGGGGCAAAAATAACAGCAGAATAGAAAGCCAATAACGCATGATTCGTCTTATGCCTTAGGGGTTGATAAGTTGCTCAAGGTTGTGGTCTTGGATGTGTTGTAAATACTTGCGGAAAATCTGTGATAACACTTGATTGGCAAGCTCTAACTCTTGGGCTTCCATATCCAAAATTAAGCGGTCGGCTTCATTGTAAGCGTCATCGGAGCCGTTAATGGCTGCCATTTTTAAAATAATAAAGGCCTGGGCTTTATTGACTGCCGTGCCTTGGCCTTTGGCGTACATCAGGCCGAGACGAAGCTGAGCCTGTGCGTGGCCTTGCATTGAGGCTTGGCTATACCAGCGAATGGCTTCGCTGTAGTTTTGTTCGGTGAGCACGCCGTCATACCAGTAATTACCCAATTCGTATTGCGCGTAATCGTAACCTAGCTCAGCTAGCTGGACACAGTAAGCTAGGGCGCTGGTAAGATTTGAATTGTCGTGATTGAGCGTGCAGGTTCGCGCTGGGGTGTCGATCAGCATAGGGCTGTCGTAGTTTTCGGCTTGCGCGGATAAACTAAACAGGGCAAGTGTTATGCCTAAAAAAATACGTTTCAAAAAATTCATTATGGGTTCAAGACTGAGGCTAAAAAATTAGAGGCTTTATGCTATCTGTAATCTACTGTTAAAAGCAGCTGTATGGGTAACGGAGTTAGGTGCTGCTGGTTAAAAAGAGAACTCAATCACTCAATTGCGCTAGCATACCTCAGTATTGCCATGGATTTATACCATGATTGTGTGTAATGCACGCCGTTATGAACTGAGTTCGAGTTTCTGAGATTTAATTGAAGTTAATATGCTTATAAAACAAAGGTTTGTCCCTGAAAAATTGCCCGAGCTAGGCTCCCTTCCTCCCTTGTTGCAACGTATCTATGCCGCCCGTGGCGTGAGCTGCGCGCAGGAGCTTGATAACAGTCTTAAGTATTTACTCTCTTATGAGCAGTTAAAAGGCATACCCGATGCTGTGGCTTTGCTGCTGCAAGCCATTGTTGAGCAGCAACGGATTTTAATCATCGGCGACTTTGATGCCGATGGAGCAACGGCTACGGCGGTAGGTGTGCTGGGTTTGCGTATGCTGGGCGCGACGCAGGTTGATTATTTGGTGCCCAACCGTTTTGATTATGGTTATGGCTTAAGCGTGGGCATAGTCGAGCAAGCGCAACAGTTGGCGCCTGATCTTATTATTACCGTGGATAATGGCATCTCCAGTATCGATGGCGTGCAGCTTGCGAAAAGCTTGGGTATGCGCGTGCTCATTACTGATCATCACCTGCCGGGCGAGGTGTTGCCTGTTGCCGATGCCATCGTCAATCCCAATCAGCCCGGTTGCAGTTTCCCCAGTAAAGCTTTGGCGGGAGTCGGCGTAATTTTTTATGTGCTGCTCGCTCTGCGTGCGCGTATGCGTGAGTTAAATAGCTTTGCTGGCGCGGAGCCTAATTTGGCGCAGTTGCTCGACTTAGTAGCGCTAGGCACGGTAGCGGATGTGGTTCCGTTGGACGCTAATAACCGCCGACTGGTACAGCAGGGCTTGGCAAGAATTCGTGCGGGTCATGCACGCCCCGGCATTAAAGCCATTGCTGAGGTGGGGCGGCGACAGCTGGCTAATATGGTGGCGATGGATTTGGGTTTTATCGTGGGTCCGCGCTTAAATGCTGCTGGACGCATGGACGATATGAGTATCGGTATTGAGTGTCTGTTGGCCGAGGATGAAAGTCAGGCGTTGTTGTTGGCGCAACAGCTGGACAGTTTAAATGCTGAGCGTAAACGTACCGAGCAAAACATGCAGCGTGAGGCGCTAGAGCAACTGCAAGACTTGCCTGAGGATAACCTACCCTTTGGTATCTGTGTGTATGAGCAGGACTGGCATCAAGGCGTGACTGGGATTTTGGCTTCGCGGCTTAAGGAGCGTTACCACAGGCCGGTGATTGCCTTTGCCGATGCTGGTGATGGCAGTCTTAAAGGTTCAGCGCGTTCTGTAGCAGGTCTGCATATTCGTGATGCGCTAGCCGCGATTGATGCGCAAAATCCGCAGCTAATTCGTAAGTTTGGTGGTCATGCGATGGCGGCTGGATTGACCATTGCGCAAGCGGATTATGCGCAGTTTGTGCAGGCGTTTGATGCGCAGGTGCGCGCCTGCTTGACCGAGGATGAATTGGCGGGTATTTGCGTGACGGATGGTGAGTTGGCTGCTGGCGAATTTGCTTTAGAATTAGCCCAGCAGCTTAGGTTGGCGGGGCCTTGGGGGCAGCAGTTTCCGGAGCCTAGCTTTCATGGACGGTTTAAATTAATGCAGCAGCGTCTGGTCGGTGAGCGGCATTTGAAAATGGTTCTACATAATGAAACGACCCGCATCGACGTTGATGCGATTGCGTTTAATGTGGATCTGGAGCAGTGGCCTAATCCTAATATTCAATACGCGGATCTGGCGTACCGGTTAGATGTGAACGAGTTTCGCGGCAAACAAAACCTGCAGTTGTTGGTGGAGCATCTTATTGCTGTGGGTTAGGGAGACCTGACTAATTACCTGCGTTGTCAGGGCTAGGCAACATTATTTCAGCAACTCCCTAAGTGTGGTGAGTGCAGGCTGTAAACAGCACGGCAAAAAATGCAGCATCGTGTTTTAAGAATTTCTGCAGTGTTGCATAAGTTCACGTATAATTTTGCCTTTAATTTTTTGATACACATGAGCAATATCAATGGAAGTTAATCCTATTTATCAAAACATCGCTGACTTAAGCGAGCGTACCCAGACTATTCGGGGGTATCTTTGACTACGATAATAAACGTGAACGTTTAGTCGAAGTCGAGCGTGAGCTGGAAGACCCCGATATCTGGAGTAATCCAGACTATGCGCAAAACTTAGGTCGTGAGCGATCGCAGCTGGCGCAAATTATTGAAACCCTAGATGAGCTTTCTAGTGGTTTAACTGATGCGCCTGAGCTGCTTGAAATGGCCGTTGAAGAGAACGATGAAGCAGCCGTAGAGGATGTGCGCCTAGAGGTGGCACGTCTGGAAGACATTCTGAGCAAACTTGAATTTCGCCGTATGTTTAGCGGAGAAATGGATGCCAACAATGCCTATCTGGATATCCAAGCCGGATCGGGCGGTACAGAAGCGCAAGACTGGGCAAATATTCTGTTGCGTATGTATTTGCGCTGGGCGGATCACAACGGTTTCGAGGCCACCATTATGGAGCTATCTGCCGGTGAAGTGGCTGGCATTAAAGGTGCGACCCTGCATATCAAGGGTGAGTACGCCTTTGGTTGGCTGCGTACCGAAACTGGTGTGCATCGACTGGTACGTAAAAGCCCGTTTGACTCAGGTAACCGACGCCATACCTCATTTACCGCGGTGTTTGTCTCCCCAGAAATTGATGACAATATTGAGATTGAGATCAACCCCGCTGATTTGCGTATTGATACGTATCGCTCATCAGGTGCGGGTGGGCAGCACGTTAACACCACAGATTCTGCTGTGCGTATTACTCACGTACCAACCAATACCGTGGTCTCCTGTCAGAACGAGCGTTCACAGCATGCTAACCGTGACCAAGCGATGAAAATGCTGCGCGCCAAGCTGTATGAGTTGGANNCTGGATCAGTCACGCATTAAAGATCTGCGTACCAATGTGGAAAACAGTAACTGCGACGCCGTGCTGGATGGCGATATCAATGAGTTTTTAGAGGCGAGCTTAAAGCAGGGGCTTTAAAAAGAACACCACCTGTAGCAGCTGCCGCGAATACCTGGATTAGCGGCTGTACAGAACAGAGTTGCACCCAAGCTTGCCACACCAAACAAATAAAACTGGAAAAATTATGAGCGAACAACCGCAAACCCAAGAAGAACTCCACGAAGAAGAAAACCGCCTGATTGCCCTGCGCAAAGCAAAGCTCGCCGCGCAGCGTGCTAAAGGCAATGCTTTCCCTAATGATTTTCGCCCAGAACACGCCTGCGCTGATATCCAGCGTGACTACGCCGAGGCGAGTAAAGATGAGCTGGAAGAAAAGCAAATCCCGGTCAAAATTGCGGGGCGCATTATGCTCAACCGTGGCCCCTTTATGGTGCTGCAGGACAGCAGTGGTCGTTTACAGGTCTATGTCGATCGTAAAGGCCTGCCAGAAGAGGTTCTTGCGGATATTAAAACCTGGGACTTGGGCGATATCATCGGTGCGCAAGGCACACTGGCGCGCTCAGGTAAAGGCGATCTCTATGTACATATGAGCGCGGTGCAGCTGCTGACCAAAGCCTTGCGTCCATTGCCGGACAAACACCATGGTCTGACAGATACAGAGCAGCGTTATCGTCAGCGCTATGTGGACCTGATTGTGAACGATGAGGTACGCAATACTTTCCGCGTGCGCTCGCAAGTGATTAGCTATATTCGTAACTTTCTAACCGAGCGTGGGTTTTTGGAAGTCGAAACGCCCATGCTGCAAACCATTCCTGGCGGCGCGGCAGCTAAGCCGTTTGAAACGCACCACAACGCTTTGGATTTACCCATGTATTTGCGTATCGCGCCTGAGCTGTACTTGAAACGTTTGGTGGTCGGTGGCTTTGAAAAAGTGTTCGAGATTAACCGTAATTTCCGTAACGAAGGGGTCTCGACGCGTCACAACCCAGAATTTACCATGCTCGAGTTTTACCAGGCCTATGCGGACTACAAAGACAACATGGATCTCACCGAGGAGTTGTTTCGTGGTTTAGCGCAAACCGTGTTAGGCAGCACCGATGTGCCGTATCAGGGCAAAGTATTTCATTTTGGTGAGCCCTTTATTCGTTTGAGCCTGTTTGACTCGATCCTTAAGTACAATCCAGAGATTAGCGCAGAGGATTTGCAAGATATCGACAAGGCGCGCGCGTTGGCGAAAAAGCACGGCGCACCGGTATTGGGCTTTGAGGGCTTAGGTAAGCTGCAAACAATGATTTTTGAAGAAACTGTCGAGCACCTGCTTGAGCAGCCAACTTTTATCACCCAATACCCTTTTGAAGTGTCACCGCTGGCGCGTCGTAACGATGACAATCCTAACGTCACCGACCGTTTTGAGTTGTTTATTGGTGGCCGTGAAATTGCCAATGCGTACTCGGAGCTTAATGACGCTGAAGATCAGGCCGAGCGCTTCTTAGCGCAAATGGCGGATAAAGAAGCTGGCGATGACGAAGCCATGCACTACGATGCTGACTTTGTCCGCGCGCTGGAGTACGGCATGCCGCCGACTGCGGGCGAGGGGATTGGTATCGATCGTTTAGTTATGTTGCTAACGGATTCAGCCTCGATTCGCGATGTGATTTTATTTCCGCATATGCGCCCAGAGCATTAATTACCAGCTAAACAAAGGCGGGCTAGACTCGCCTTTTTGTTGTTTAAGGAGTTGAAATGGAAAAAGTAAACCCACTACATTTAATCGCTACAGCTATAGGCACGCTGCTAGTAACAGTCTTTACTCTCAGTCACTATGGTTATTTACATGTATCCAAACCGGAAGACGCCTTATTGCTGGCTGAGTACACCATGCTAAAAACGATTGAAGGTGAAGACTATCGCTTAACGCTAAAACCAGCCGAGCAAACGGCACACTGTATCGAAGGTTTCTTGGTGTTATTCGACAATAACAAGCAGGGTTTAACCGGTGTGTTGGTCGACGACAAAAAGCGTGTAGTGCGCTGTCAGTTGTAAACAAAGTATGAACTGCGGAGAAAAGTCATGACACAAATTGATCAGCGTTTGCGCGATAATGTTAACCTGCTGGGTACTTTGCTGGGTAACACCATGGCAGAGCAGCGGGGTAGCGAATTTTTAGAGAAGATCGAGCTGATTCGTACCGGTGCCAAGGCCGCTAGACGTGGCTCGCAAGAAGGACGGCAGCAGCTTGAAGCGACCCTGGAAAACTTGGCCGAAGACGAGCTCTTGCCAGTTGCCCGTGGGTTTAGCCAGTTTCTAAATTTGGCCAACATTGCTGATCAATACCATCTGATGCGTCGCCGCCGTGACGATGAAACACCGGCTTTTGAAAATCAAATGCTGGCGCAGGTGTTGGAGCGTTTAAAGGCGCAGGGTGAGTCGCCGCAGGCCTTAGCCAAGGCCGTGGCTGAGCTGGATGTGGAGTTGGTACTGACCGCACACCCAACCGAAGTGTCGCGCCGCACGCTGATTATGAAGTATGACTACATTGCACAGCAGTTAGGCAAACTGGATCACCAAGACTTAAGCCAAACCGAACGCGATACCATCGTCAACAAGTTGCGTACGCTGATTACTGAGGTGTGGTACACCAACGAGATTCGTAGCAGCCAGCCGGTGCCGCAGGACGAAGCGCGCTGGGGTTTTGCTGTGATTGAACGCTCACTCTGGTACGCCATTCCCAATGTGTTGCGTCATGTCGACAACACCTTGCGCGAGGCGGGCGCAGATCCGCTGCCGCTGACAGCTACCCCGATACGTTTTGCCTCGTGGATGGGCGGTGACCGTGATGGCAATCCGAATGTGACCGCTAAAGTAACCAGTCACGTGTTGCGACTGGCGCGCTGGATTGCCGCTGACTTGTATTTGCGCGATATCTCCAAACTCACGTCTGAATTATCCATGCAAAATGCCAGCGCCGAATTGTTAGCCGTTGCTGGCGCAAGTGACGAGCCTTATCGTGTGGTGTTAAAAAAATTACGGGCGCGCTTGCGTTATACTCGTGCTGAGTTGTTAGACGCCATTACCAATAACCTGCCTTTACCGGCCAACATTATTCACGACCAAAACGAGCTGTTAGAGCCGCTGCTGCTGTGCCATCGCTCGTTGCATGACAGCGGTATGGGCAATGTGGCAGATGGTGATTTGCTCGACTGCATCCGACGCGTGACCACCTTTGGTTTGTCGTTGGTGCGCATGGATATTCGTCAAGATGCCGCACGGCACACCTCGGCGCTGGACGAAATTACTCAGTGGCTGGGTTTAGGTGCTTATCAAGAATGGACGGAAGCGCAACGCCAAGCGTTTTTACTCAAAGAGTTAAATAACAAGCGGCCATTGTTGTCCGCGGACTTTGCGCCCAGTGCCGACACCCAAGAAGTGCTGGACACCTGCAAAGTGATAGCCCGTGCGCCGATGGCTTCCATGGGTACCTATGTGATTTCCATGGCGTCTAATCCTTCCGATGTGTTGGCGGTCAAACTGTTATTAAAAGAAGCGGGTGTACGCCGCGCCATGCGTATTGCCCCTTTGTTTGAAACCCTAGATGACTTGGATAACGCCGCTGAAGCTATTCGCCAGTTGTTAAGCCTTGATGACTACCGCCAGCGCTTAGTAGGGCCGCAGGAAGTGATGATTGGTTACTCCGACTCAGCCAAAGACGCCGGCACCACCGCAGCGGCTTGGGCGCAATATCGCGCGCAGGAAGAGCTGGTTAAGGTCTGTGCTGAACAGGGCGTCGAACTGCTGTTGTTCCATGGCCGTGGCGGTACAGTTGGGCGTGGTGGCGGTCCAGCGCATGAAGCGATTTTGTCGCAGCCGCCGGGCTCGGTCGCAGGACGTTTCCGCACTACTGAGCAGGGCGAGGTCATCCGCTTTAAATACGGTATGCCAGATGTGGCTGTGCAAAACATTAATCTGTATCTGGCAGCGGTGCTGGAAGCAACTTACCTGCCACCGGTAGCGCCTAAACCCGAGTGGCGTGCGGTGATGGATCGCATGGCTGCCGACGGATTACAGGGCTATCGCCAAGTAGTGCGTGACGAGCCGCAGTTTGTGGATTATTTCCGTCAAGCGACTCCTGAGCAAGAGTTAGGGCGTTTGCCGTTAGGCAGTCGCCCAGCGCGCCGCCGTACTGGAGGCATTGAAAGCCTGCGTGCGATTCCTTGGATTTTCGCGTGGACACAAACCCGTCTGATGTTGCCCGCTTGGTTAGGCTGGGAAACCGCGCTGACTAATGCCCGAGCACGGGGTGAAGGAGAACTGCTCAACCAAATGCGTGATCAGTGGCCGTTCTTCCGTGCGCGTATCGATATGTTGGAGATGGTACTGCTCAAAGCGGACTCAGGCATTGCCCGTTTGTATGACGAGCGCTTAGTTGAGCCAAAACTACGCCCGTTAGGTGAAAAACTTTACGCGCATTTGCAGCAGGCTGTAGAACAAGTACTGACGTTGACCGGCGAAGCGCACTTGCTGGAGCGCCATCCAATAGTGCGTGCTTCGATCAGTGTGCGCGATACCTACCTGGATCCCTTGCACTTGCTGCAAGTCGAACTGCTAGAGCGCTCGCGTAAACTGGGCGATCAACAGGGTGCGGCTATTGAGCGTGCCATGCTGGTTACCGTGGCGGGTATCGCCGCTGGCTTACGTAATACAGGCTAAGCTGAACCAACAGCGCTAACCCTGCTGAGTAATCAGTGGGGTTAGCGTCTTTCTTTTGACCATCAGTTTTTTGTGGAAATAACGCAAAAAGCCATTTAAACCTTGTGCGACTAAAGGCTAGTGTGTACATTGGTATCTTTTTTTGGCAGCCCAGCGCCGCCATGAGGGTAAGGTTCGGTGACAATAGAGCCGCACTTTACTAAATGAGCCGCTGAATAACGTTACCGAGGACGCTAGCGCAAGGCAAAAGCGTACGTAAAAAGCGCAGTTTACATTGAGTAAATAAGCATTTTGAGTATGTTTTTAACGCAGTGATAGCTACGTAGGTAGTTATTCAGAGGTTTCTAAAGCAAGCTTTGAATAGGCCAGTGATTTTTTAAGCTTTCTGCGTGTTCGCATGGCGACTTATTCACAGACTTACAACAATTAAAGCTATTCATAATAGAGGAGCACATTCAATGCGCGTGATCTTGCTGGGAGCGCCCGGGGCCGGTAAAGGTACTCAGGCTGGCTTCATAACCAAACAGTTCGGTATTCCACAAATTTCTACAGGCGATATGCTGCGTGCAGCCGTTAAGGCGGGTAGCCCGCTGGGTCTGAAAGTGAAAAACGTTATGGAGACTGGTGGTTTAGTGTCGGATGAAATTATCATCGACCTGATTAAAGAGCGTATTCAAGCTGAAGATTGCGCCAATGGTTTCTTGTTTGACGGTTTTCCGCGCACCATTGTGCAGGCTGAAGCCTTGCGTGAAGCTGGAGTGGACATTGATCATGTAGTTGAGATAGCGGTAGATGACGAAGAAATTATCAAGCGCATGTCAGGTCGTCGTACTCATGCTGCTTCAGGTCGTACGTATCACGTCATCTATAACCCGCCTAAAGTAGCGGATAAAGACGATGTAACCGGTGAAGAACTGGTTCAGCGTGATGACGATAAAGAAGAAACCGTACGCCATCGTCTAGAGGTATATCACACACAAACCAAGCCTTTGATAGATTTTTATCAGCAGATGTCAGCAGCTAACAAGGGTACGCCTAAGTACAGCGCCATTGCTGGTGTTGGTTCGGTCGATGAGATTACCGCTAAAGTCATGAGCGCGCTGGCGTAATCTGCCTCACCATGACGACTTTGCTTGCCCTAGATACCGCCACAGAAGCCTGTTCTGTGGCGCTTTTGCATAACGGCGAAATCACTAGCGACTATGCGGTGATTCCGCGTATGCATGCCCAGCGCGTACTGCCCATGGTGCATGAACTACTCAGTGCATCCTCAGTCGCCTTGGCCGATATTGATGCGATTGCCTTTGGCCGTGGGCCCGGAGCATTTACGGGTTTGCGTATTGCCGTGGGCGTGGTGCAGGGCTTGGCTTTTGCATTAGAGCGCCCCGTGTTACCGGTATCCAATCTGGCCGCTATTGCGCAGCGTGCTTGGCGAGAGCAGGGCGCACAGCAGGTTGCTGCTGCGATAGATGCGCGCATGGATGAAGTGTATTGGGGGTGTTATCAGTTGCAGGATAATTGTATGCAGCTGCAAGGCGTAGAGCGGGTGTGTGCGCCTGAAGCGGCACAGCTGCCGCGTGCGGCTAGCGGTGAGTGGATAGGGGCGGGTACTGGCTGGCAGACCTACGCAGCACGCCTGGTTGTGCCTGTAAAGCGTACTGTTGTGGATATGCTGCCCCATGCTGAAGATATTTTGGCTTTGGCGTTAGCGGATTGGCAGCACGGACGTGCAATAGCGGCGGATCAAGCGCAGCCCATTTATTTGCGCGATCAAGTGGCCACTCCTAAGGCGTAGCGCTATTGCGCTATTGCGCTTATGTGCCGTACTGATTAAAGTGTAAACATCTTTTTGAGGCTTGCAGCATGCGCATTGATGGTTTTTCTCCGGCCTATGTGCCTAATCGAACGACCCGGCCTGATGTCAGTGAAGTGTATGACTTCACCCAACGTCAGCAGGAAGCGCGTGCCCGTGAACAACAGCCCGAAGGAATTTCCAGTAGCGTACGCACGGACAGCGATAAGGCTGTGCTACAAATCTCTAATGAATCGATGCTGCAGCAATACCAACAGCGCGATGCTATGCAGCAACACAACCTCCCACATCAAGTTAATAAAGCCTTGGCGAGTTATAATCAGACAGCGAGTTTTAGTACTGACTATACTAACGACGCGAACCAAGTCTTGGGGCTTGACCTTTACGCCTGATGTCTGCGACCTATTCCATTCGTATTGATGCACTAACAGAAACCTTTGCTGCGCAAGCCGATGCCATGGCAGTACAGCTGTGTTTGCCGCGCGCAGGTGAGGCTGATTTTGCACTACAGCTAGGTGAGCAGGGCTGGCAGCTGCAAGAGTTGGCCGAGCAAGCCGCTGGGCCTGTACGGGTGGATTTTGTGGGTGGTGCTTTGGCGCATCGACGCCAATTTGGCGGCGGCGCGGGACAAATGATAGCTAAGGCCGTTGGTATTCTAGGTGCTATTCGTCCGCGTATTTTAGATGCTACAGCAGGTCTTGGGCGGGATGCCTTTGTTTTAGCCTGCTTGGGCTGTGAAGTGCAGATGATTGAACGTCATCCGCTGGTTGCACTCTTGTTGCGTGATGGTTTAGCACGGGCGTTACAGGATGCGCAGACGGCGGCTATTGCCGCACGCATGCCACTCATGGAAGGAGACGCTATTGAGCTTATGCGTCACTGGCAAGGCGAGCCACCGCAAGTAATTTACTTAGATCCCATGTTTCCCCAGCGCGAGAAAAGCGCTTTGGTAAAAAAAGAAATGCGCCTGTTCAAACCCTTGGTGGGTGGCGATCTGGATGCCGCGCACTTACTCGAGGCTGCATTTGAATTGGCTAGCCATAGAGTCGTGGTGAAACGCCCGCGCAAAGCCCCGACCATTTCTGCGCAAGCGCCCAGCTATCAACTGCTGGGCAAAGCCAATCGTTTTGATGTTTATACCAAGCAAAGCCTTAAGCAGCAGGAGCTTACAGCCCCATAAGTTTGACGGTGGATTGGTTGGGGTCGCGGAATTTCCCTGCTTGAGCGAGCAGCTCCAGATAATCAGCCCACATCTGCGCCTGGTTTTTTCCTAGCTGATGCAGGTAACTCCAGGTATAGATCCCACTATCATGACCGTCATCAAAGGTGAGCTTAAGCGCGTAATTGCCGGCTGCTTCAACTTTGGTTAAGCGAACAAACTCTTTACCGTGCTGCAAAATCGGATGGCCGTGCCCCTGTACCTCAGCTGAAGGCGAATGCACGCGCAAAAACTCGGCGGGTAACTGGTAGGTTTCGCCGTTGGCATAGCTCAGCTGTAGTTGCTGCTGAGCGGTGTCCAGTTTGATTTTTTTAGGTATGTGCATAGTTGATCACAAAATATAGCGGGATAGATCTTCATCTTCGGCCAGCTCAGCAAGATGTTTATCTACATAGGCAGTATCAATTTGCAGCGGCGCATTTGCGTGTTGTCCAGCAAGGTCACCCGCGGCAAAAGAAATTTCTTCGAGCAAGCGCTCCAGTAGAGTATGCAGGCGTCGCGCACCTATGTTTTCAGTTTTTTCATTCACCTGCCAAGCAATCTGCGCGATGCGTTCAATACCATCGCTGGTAAAAGCGATATTGAGTCCTTCAGTTGCCAGTAGGGCAATGTATTGCTCTGTTAGGGAAGCTTGCGGCTCGCTTAGAATACGTCTGAAATCCTCTGGGGTGAGGGCTTTTAGCTCAACGCGTATAGGCAGGCGGCCTTGGAGTTCGGGTACGAGATCGCTGGGTTTGCTCATGTGGAAGGCCCCTGAAGCAATAAACAAAATATGGTCGGTTTTAACCATACCCAGTTTGGTATTAACAGTGCAGCCTTCAATGAGCGGCAGCAAATCACGCTGTACTCCTTCGCGGGAAACATCGGCGCCACTGGTGTTGCCACGTTTGGCGATTTTGTCTATTTCATCAATAAAAACAATACCGTTTTGCTCAACGGCTTCCAGTGCGCGGGCTTTGAGGTCGTCTTCATTGACCAAGCGCGCGGCTTCTTCGTCACGAATTTGCTTGAGCGCATCTTCAACGCGCATTTTTTTGGTTTTACTGCGGTTTTTTTGCAGGCCCGAGAACAGACCCTGTAGCTGGTTGGTCATGTCTTCCATGCCCGGCGGGCCCATAATCTCAACGTTGGCTGGCAGTTCAGAAACTTCTATTTCAATTTCTTTGTCATTGAGTTGACCTTCACGCAAACGCTTGCGAAATAGTTGGCGAGTGGCGCTGTCTTCGCTGCGCTGTGGGGTTTCATCAAAACCCTCGCGCGCCGCAGGTAATAACGCATCAAGAATACGATCTTCGGCGGCATCTTCAGCGCGGTGCTGCATTTTTTGTATTTCTTGCTCACGCAGCATTTTTACTGAAGCGTCAGCTAGATCGCGGATAATTGACTCAACATCGCGACCGACATAACCCACTTCAGTGAACTTGGTGGCTTCTACCTTAATAAAAGGTGCATTGGCCAGTTTGGCTAAGCGGCGCGCAATTTCAGTTTTACCTACGCCGGTAGGGCCAATCATTAAAATATTTTTTGGCGTCACTTCGACTCTGAGCTCGGCGGGCAACTGCATGCGCCGCCAGCGGTTACGCAGTGCGATGGCTACCGCACGCTTGGCTTCGTTTTGGCCAATAATATGGCGATCAAGTTCGTGAACGATTTCACGCGGGGTCATGGACATGGTGAACTCCGATAGCTTTGCATGTTTATTGGGAGCAAAGCCTAAAATTTAGTGTGCGCAGTCTTGCTGCTCGATCGTTAAGGTCTGATTGGTGAATACGCAGATAGTGCCGGCTATTTTTAGTGCTTTTTCCGTAATCTCATAAGCGCTCAGATCGGTGTTTTCTAATAAAGCCAATGCGGCGGCCTGTGCGTAACCGCCACCGGAACCCATGGCGATTAGGCCATGCTCAGGCTCTACTACATCACCATTACCGGTAATAATCAGCGAAGCATCTTTATTAGCCACCGCCAGCATGGCTTCAAGGCGGCTTAGGCTGCGATCGGTGCGCCAATCTTTGGCTAGCTCAACGGCAGCGCGCACCAGGTGCCCTTGGTGTTTTTCCAGTTGGCTTTCAAAACGTTCAAAAAGAGTAAAAGCGTCAGCCGTGGCACCAGCAAAGCCTGCCAACACTTCGCCTTTATACAGACGACGTACTTTTTTTGCGTTGCTTTTCATGACGGTATTGCCTAGTGAAACTTGGCCATCGCCGCCCATAGCGACTTTGCCGTTGCGACGGATAGATACAATAGTGGTCAAGGCGGTGTCTCCAAATTTTTTAGCAATACCAGTACATGTGGGGGCATAGGTTTTCAGTTTCAAGGGGGCAACTGATTTTCACAGCCTATGCTGTTCAATAATAAAAAAGGAAGCCCGCAGGCTTCCTTTGAGTTGATAAGCAGCAAATCGCTTATGAGGTGCGAATAATATGGTCAAAGGCGCTCAGCGAGGCTTTAGCACCTTCACCCATTGCAATGATGATTTGCTTGTAAGGGACATTGGTTACGTCGCCGCAAGCAAAGATGCCGGGGATGTTGGTAGCGCACTGAGCGTTTATTTCAATCTCGCCACGATCTGATAGGGCAACGGTGTCTTTTAGCCATTCGCTGTTAGGCAACAAGCCTATCTGAACAAAAATGCCTTCCAGCTCAAGCTCGTGCAGCTCTTCGGTGGCACGGTCTTGGTACACTAACGCAGTCACTTTACTGCCGTCGCCTTTTACTTCGGTGGTGAGCGCGTTTTTGATGACTGTAACGTTCGGCAGGCTATTGAGTTTGGCTTGCAGCACCTCATCGGCACGTAGCTTGGTATCGAACTCAAGCAGAGTGACGCTGGCGACAATCCCGGCCAGATCAATAGCTGCTTCCACACCAGAGTTACCACCACCAATTACGGCTACACGCTTGCCTTTAAACAGTGGTCCATCACAGTGTGGGCAGTAAGCAACGCCGCGGGTGCGGTATTCTTGCTCACCGGGAACATTCATTTCTCTCCAGCGCGCGCCGGTGGCCATAATGACGGTTTTGGCTGACAGTTTGCCGCCAGACTCAAATTCTACGCTGTGTAAACCGCCTTTTTTGCTAGCGGGCACTAAACGGCTGGCGCGCTGTAGGTTCATAATATCCACGCCGTACTCACGTACATGTTCTTCCATGGCGCGGACTAATTTGGGACCCTCGGTTTCTTTGACCGAAATAAAGTTTTCAATCGACAGGGTGTCCATTACTTGGCCGCCAAAACGCTCAGCAGCGATACCTGTGCGAATACCCTTACGAGCGGCATAAATTGCCGCTGCTGCGCCGGCTGG
>LFTS01000060.1 GCA_001513435.1 Gammaproteobacteria bacterium DTU040 | reverse complement strand
ATTTTATCCAAGCCGCCCATGGGTCTTTCTAACCACTTCGGGCGCACAGCCAGCAACATAATCACGGTCATCAGTAAGAATGACGCAAAGCCTGTCCAATAAATTAGCTGTTTACGCCAAACCCACACATCCATGCTGCCCCATTGCCCTGACAGGGTCAGTAGCCAAGCCAGCAACGACAGCCCGACCACCCCGCCAATAATTTTTTTCATCATCCACCTCCTGACTTTATGGGTACAGCGTAATGGGCTTGGCTTAAGCGAAACTTAAAAAACGGTCTAAACTGGTTGATATAAATATTTCACACTCATGGAGGAGTAGATATGCGATTTCTGCTAGTTGTTTTTTGTTTATTACTGATGCCCCTTTTTTTACACGCGGCAACAGATTGCCCTAACTGGTCGGCGTTGCACTTACAACAAGAAATCCAAGCCTTGACTCAACGTATAAAAGACTGGGATCAGGCTTATTTTGTGCATGGACAACAGCCCGTTGACGATGAGCTGTATGACCAAGCTAGCGATCAACTTGCAAGCTGGCAGCTCTGCGCACAACAGGCCGTTAACGAGCAGTCATTACCCAGCCATGACAGTTATCGAGTTTCCCACACTTATCAACAATCCGGCTTAATTAAACTCAAAGAAAAACAACTGCAACAATGGCTGCATGACAAACAAAACTTGTGGGTGCAACCTAAAATTGACGGGATTGCCGTGACCCTGGTTTACCAACAGGGTCAGCTGCAACAGGTCATCAGCCGTGGCGATGGACGTTTTGGACAAGACTGGTTACAGCACGCACAACACATAGACGCTATTCCAAAACGTTTACGTACGAACCGGGCAACAGTGCATTTACAGGGCGAGCTTTACCAAAAACTCAATCAACACCGACAAGTCCAACCAAGCACGCATAGTGCGCGCAGTTCAGTCGCTGGCTGGCTGAACCGCCATGAGCTGAACCAACAGCAAGGGCAGCAGATAGGGTTATTTGTCTGGGAATGGCCTGATGGACCAGACTCCATGCCTGAGCGGCTGACCGAACTCAGCGCACTCGGCTTTGCCGACACACAAAATTACAGTCATGCAGTTACCAGCTTGGCTGACATTGCACGGTGGCGGCAGCACTGGTATCAAGCGGAGCTACCCTTTGCCAGCGATGGCGTGGTCATTCGTCAGGGTCAACGCCCGGCCGCGCAACTTAAACATGGCTATCCTCCCAGCTGGGCGGTCGCGTGGAAATACCCGTTAACCCATGGACTAACCCAGATCAAACAGTTTGAATTTACCATTGGTCGCAGCGGTCGTATTACACCTATAGCTCTAGTGGAACCTGTTGAGCTGGACAACAAAATAATTCGCCGATTAAGTCTTGGCTCTGTGAAGCGTCTACAAGAGCTGGATATAGGCATCAACGATCATATAAGCGTGCGTTTGTCCGGTCATGCCATTCCCCAGCTGGATCAAGTGGTCTGGCGTAGTCCTGTGCGTAGCCTTGCTGAAGCACCCAACCCAGAGCACTATCACAGCCTTTCTTGCTGGCACACAGATGCGGCCTGTAACCAACAATTTGTGGCCCGGCTCACTTGGCTTTCGGGTAAAAAAGGCCTGGGTATGGGCGGAATAAGTCAGGGTACTTGGCAACAGCTTATCGCCGCCGGCAAACTAAGTCATTTAGTTGATTGGCTGACCTTAACTCAGGCTGAGTTGGAGCAAGTACCGGGCTTTGCACAAAAAAAAGCAGCGCATGTAGCACTGCAATTTAACCAAGCACTCCAGCAGCCTTTTGCTGCTTGGCTCAGAGCTTTAGGTGTACCTCATGAGTTAACTTTGTTGCCGCACGACAGCTGGCAGCTACTTAGTCTGCTCAGCCACGCTGATTGGCAAAAACGCGGCTATTCAGCAATAACCGCGCAAAAAATTATAGATTTCTTTAGCCATCCAGAGCTTCAACGCATTGCTCAACAGCTGCATGAGCAGCACATTGATGGTTTTTGAACAGGATTAATATACGCGGAACTCTTGATGGCAGTTTTCACAGGCTTTTTCCACCAAATCCACGCGGGTGGCCAACACATCTGGATTCAGCGGCTGTTGCACTGTGCTTTGCACTAGTCTTGCGGTAGTGCCTTCTAACTCACGCGCCAGCTCCATAAAGCGCTCTTTTTCCTGCCACACATCATCACGCGCAGAGCTTTTATCCGCATCAGAGGCTTCTTCAAAATACTGCCAAGGTAAGCGTGAAACCTCATCAAGCAGTGCCGCTTTTTCGACAAAAGCCTGCTCATCAAACTTAATACGCCCGCGCAACATACCGCCCAAATCTTCACTGACGTTGAGCATTTGTTTAAACGCTGCTTTGCGCTTACCTAGGGGCGAGTTGGGATCAACACCACCGCACGCGGCTAGAAACATAAAAATGAACAAAAGGACACCGGTTCTTAACACGTTATTACCTCAATTGACGAAAAGCAGTTATTACAAAGCGCAGAGACTAGCAGTATGCGTTAAAAAAATTAACACCCGATGCATTTTACTTGGGAATTTTTCTCAAGCTGGTTATACTCTGTGCGCATTTTAATCAGTGTGAGGGGCGCTGCAGCAGGTTCTCTGTCAGGCTCGCACTGATTTCCCAAGCAGCTCTGCTGCACCTCTGTGACAACGGCGCCCATTCGATTTTAAACGAATGGAGATCTCTATATGAGCGCTACGAACGGTTTTACCGATTATAAAGTTGCTGACATTAGCCTAGCCGATTGGGGCCGCCGCGAAATCATTATCGCCGAATCAGAAATGCCTGCCTTAATGGGCTTGCGCCACAAGTACGCGGGCGAACAGCCACTTAAAGGCGCCAAGATTCTGGGCTGTATCCACATGACCATCCAGACTGCGGTGCTGATTGAAACCCTGATCGCGCTGGGCGCAGAAGTACGCTGGTCCAGCTGTAATATTTTCTCCACCCAAGACCAAGCTGCCGCGGCCATTGCTGCTGCTGGCATTCCGGTGTTTGCGTGGAAAGGCGAAACCGAAGAAGAATACGTTTGGTGCATCGAGCAAACTATCCTCAAAGATGGCCAGCCTTGGGATGCCAATATGGTGCTCGATGACGGCGGTGACCTAACAGCCATCCTGCACGAGCGTTTCCCAGAAGTGTTGGACAATGTTCACGGTGTTACCGAAGAAACCACCACAGGCGTTCACCGTTTGCTGGAAATGCTGAAAAAAGGCACGCTGAAAGTGCCTGCTATTAACGTCAACGATTCGGTCACCAAAAGCAAAAACGACAACAAGTACGGTTGCCGTCACAGCCTCAACGACGCCATCAAACGCGGCACTGACCACCTGTTATCCGGCAAACAAGCTCTGGTTATTGGTTACGGTGATGTAGGTAAGGGCTCGGCACAATCACTACGCCAAGAAGGCATGATTGTTAAAGTCACTGAAGTGGACCCCATTTGCGCCATGCAAGCCTGCATGGACGGTTTCGAGGTCGTCTCCCCCTACATTGATGGTGTTAACACCGGCACTGATGCCGGTATCGACACGCAACTGCTTGGCAAAATCGACCTGATTGTGACCACCACCGGTAACGTTAATGTCTGTGATGCGCCTATGCTCAAGGCCCTGAAAAAGCGTGCTGTGGTCTGTAACATTGGTCACTTCGACAACGAAATCGATACGGCCTTCATGCGCAAAAACTGGGCATGGGAAGAAGTTAAGCCGCAAGTCCATAAAATTCACCGTACCGGCGCTGGCCGCTTTGACCCACAGAACGATGACTATTTAATTCTGCTCGCCGAGGGTCGCCTAGTGAATCTAGGTAATGCGACCGGTCACCCAAGCCGGATTATGGATGGTTCCTTTGCCAACCAAGTATTGGCGCAAATGCACCTGTTTAAGCGTCAGTTTGCCCTGTTAAGCCCTGAGCAAAAGCCGGCCGCATTAACCGTTGAGGTCTTGCCGAAAAAACTCGACGAAGAAGTTGCCCTAGAGATGGTTAAAGGTTTTGGCGGGCAGATCACCCAACTGACGCCGACGCAGGCCGAGTACATTGGCGTTCCCGTCCAAGGCCCTTACAAGCCTGACACCTATCGCTATTAATTCGAGACCCGCACAAGGGCTCGGCGCAGGATTCGTCTTGCGCCGAGTCCTTGCGCTCAGTGCTCAATCAGGTTTTCTAAAGGATTGAATATGAACTGCCAACGTATTAGTTTTGAGTTTTTCCCCACTAAAACCGATGCCGGTCACGAAAAGCTCCTGCTCACGGCGAAAAAACTCGCCGACTACCAGCCCGGTTTTTTCTCCTGCACATACGGTGCTGGCGGCTCAACCCGCGACCGCACCCTCAACACCGTGCTGCAACTCAACAGTGAAACACAAGTCCCAGCTGCACCACACATGTCCTGTGTGGGTGACAGCAAAACTGATTTGCGTGAACTGTTAAACACCTATAAAGAAGCCGGCATTAAGCGCATTGTTGCGCTACGTGGTGACTTACCCTCGGGTATGGGCATGGCCGAAGGTGAGCTACGCTACGCCAATGAGCTGGTGGAATTTATCCGTCAAGAAACAGGTGACCACTTTTATATCGAAGTGGCTGCCTATCCAGAGATGCACCCGCAAGCACGCAATTTTGAAACCGATTTGCAGAATTTCGTACAAAAAGTTAAAGCTGGCGCCGACAGCGCTATCACGCAATACTTCTTTAATGCGGATTGCTACTTTTATTTTGTTGAAAGAGTGCGTAGACTAGGTGTCGATATCCCAATCGTGCCTGGCATTATGCCAATCACCAACTACACTAAGTTGGCACGCTTCTCGGACGCATGCGGTGCAGAAATTCCACGCTGGATTCGCAAGCAATTAGAAGCTTACGGCGACGATGCCAATAGCATTCAAGCGTTTGGCACAGAAGTCATTACACAGATGTGTGAACAACTTCTAACTGGTGGCGCGCCTGGTTTGCATTTTTACACACTAAACCAAGCGGAACCAAGCTTAGCGGTTTGGGATAATCTTCAGCTAAGAAAAAACTAAGGACGGCAATACCCTGAGCTGCGCAAATTAATTATGCCCAGCTCAGTTTGGGGCAACGTATATCAATAGCGTGTCTCATAAAATAGCAGGTTCAGTCTAGCCAGTGATAACAACCCAGCGCTTCTTTGCTGCTGTAATCCAACTAGCAAATCTTTTCTTAATCGCTGAAATATCAAATTTTGCATACGGCTGCCGTATAGTTCTTTACCTTGCGCAGGGTAGAGCGGCGAAACGGGGTGTACAACACCGTCGAACATGCTCTTAAATATGCGCCCCAAAGCCGGCGGGTCGCCGGCGGATAGGAAGACTCAATGTCATTTTCTGCCTTAGGTTTATCCCAGGCTTTAGTCAACGCTGTACACGCAGCAGGCTATACAGAACCCACCCCTGTTCAACAACAGGCAATACCAGCAGCTTTGCAAGACAAAGACTTAATGGTTGCCGCACAAACCGGAACGGGTAAAACAGCAAGCTTCGCCTTGCCCATACTGCAAAAACTTTACGCCCAACCCGATACACAACGGGTTCCAACCAAAAGCAAGCAAGTCCGCGTACTGGTGCTTACTCCAACGCGTGAGCTTGCCGCACAAGTGCATGAAAGCTTTAATCTTTACGCGCGTGAGCTACCACTGACGAGTGCTTGTATCTATGGCGGCGTGGGTGCAGCACAACAAATCCGCATTCTGAGCAAAGGTGTCGATGTTCTGGTGGCTTGCCCCGGTCGCTTACTGGACCTGATTGGCCAAAAAGCCGTTGACTTAGCTGAGGTAGACACCCTAGTACTCGATGAAGCTGACCGCATGCTGGATATGGGTTTTATTCATGATGTGAAGAAAATTTTAAAACTGTTGCCACAGCAACGGCAGAACTTGCTCTACTCTGCTACCTTCTCCAATGACATCATCGCGCTAACCAATCGTTTATTGCATAACCCGTTACGCATTGAAGTCACGCCGCCCAACACAACTGTGGAGCGTATCAAGCAGAGCTTTTTCCGCATTACCGCGCCTTACAAGCGTGCGCTGTTAGCCCACCTTATTACTGCCGGCGCATGGGAACAGGTGCTGGTCTTTACGCGTACCAAACATGGCGCTAACCGCCTGGCTGAGTACCTGACTAAAAACGGTCTGCCGGCTGCAGCCATTCATGGCAATAAAAGCCAAAATGCACGCACCAAAGCACTGGAAGAGTTCAAAGGCAATCAAGTCCGTGTACTGGTAGCCACTGATATCGCTGCACGCGGGTTAGATATTGATGAGCTTCCCTATGTGGTCAACTATGAATTGCCTACCACCAGTGAAGACTATGTGCACCGCATTGGCCGTACCGGTCGTGCAGGTCGTGCGGGTGAAGCCATTTCATTGGTTGCACCCAGCGAACTACGTCTACTGAAAAGCATTGAGCAGATGACACAGCAGGAGCTTCCAGAAGGCGACTATCTTGGCTTTGATTTGAGCAGTGTAGTCGCTGAAATCAGTCGCAGCTCTGCCAACCAAGCCGATAAGCCTAGGCAGCAACCCAACAAAACCCGTAACCCACGCAACTCACGCGGCCGCAGCAATGAAGAGCAAACTGGAGCAGAAAAACCAGCTGCCAGAACAGCCAGAACCTCTCAGCGCCAAGCAAAACCAGAAGGCAAAGACGCAACACGTCCTAACCCAGCCCGCAGAGCAAATCCTAGACGCGCTGCTGAACCTAAGCTGCCCGCCGACCGTGCGCCTGACGTGTTTTTAGATGATGCCATTGATAATTTCGGTAACAGCGTGGATTACGTCAGTCCGTATCAAAATAAAGATGGCAATAGAACGCGCCAAGGCGCTAACCAAACTAGAGCCGCCAACCCGGGTGCGGCACGAAACACTCGAAGCCAAGCACCTAAGCGCGGCGGCAAACCCAATACAGGCCGTAACCAACCTAGAGGGCGTCGTCAACAAGACTCTGCTTTATTTGTCAGTGCTGATCCAACACCGGCTTATGTTGCAGTAGAGCGTGAACGGGAGCGTGCAGCAACCAATACACCTTTGATTATTCGTAAAGGTGAACGACTTCCCAGTCTTGAACAGCTTGATCAGCTCGACGCGCGCAGCAACTCCAAACGTGAGCGTCCAGCGTTGCTTAGCAAGTCTTAAGCGAGACAAATGCGGGTTCATTGAGCCCGCATTGTTTAATTTAAAAAAGGGTTTGGATCACTGGTTAGAAAATGCCGGCATCAATGCCCACAGCAATGGTTTTACCCAGCTCCTCACAGGACTGGATAAAATCATCTCGCCAGACACCGCGACACAGCAAGGGGGCTTGTGCTTGTTTCCAGCGCAAACCGGTCAAGATACTCTCGATAGCTTTTTGCGTTCCTGTGCCGTCATGCCCAGCGCGTATCACTACAGCACAAGGCAGTCCCTGCTTTTGCTCCAGTACGGGATAATAAATGCGATCGAAGAAATCTTTCAGCGCACCACTCATGTAGCCCAGGTTTTCTGGGGTAAACAAAATAACCCCATCAGCACTGAGTACATCCTGTGCGGTAGTGCTGAGGGCAGCTTGGCGTCTGACAATTAGCTGATTTACCTGAGCTTCACGTGCACCTGTACAAATAGCTTTTACCATCAAATCGGTATTTCCCGATGGCGTGTGCGCTACTATCAATAGGCTTTTACTGGTCATATCTCCCCCCGCAAACTTCAACACAACCAATACGTTACGCCAATTTTTTAGACCTGTAATGCCCTACTTTATACTAGTAACCAGAAGTGCTCTTCTTTAGCGCTGCACTTGGCTGTCTAAATGCTCTTGCCAAGTCTCATCATCTAACGAACCCAGGTCGCGTTGTGCTTGCGTAATCCACTCAAAAGC
>LFTS01000003.1 GCA_001513435.1 Gammaproteobacteria bacterium DTU040 | reverse complement strand
CCTGTTCAATAAAAAATACAGTGAGCACCTAAACTTGGCAGGAAGCAGCGCCGGTTTTGGTTTACCAGCAGATACCCGCGTGTATGAAACCGGTCGTACTTGGTGGACGCGTGTGGATGTGAGTTTTTAACGGCTAAGTCTGTGTACTGACAGAGCACTGCGGGCATGCTAGCACTGTCAGTGACGGACACAGAGAAAGCGCCAATCGCTTTAAACTTAGGCGGGGCAAGGGATGCCGGACAGCCGCGCTGAGTTTGGGGCTCGACTTGGCGCTTTTTTATTAGCATCGTACCGTGGGCGCTTGTGCCCACTAAAACACTAGTCACGCAAGAATTACGTTCCTACCGGTCCGTGCTCCAACAAAAAGCTGTTATTAGTTAGCCTTGGTATGACTAGTAGCTTGAACCAACGCAGCAAAGTCGCCGCCACTGGGGGTTTGATAAACGCGTAGACCAAATTCAGGCGCAATCGCTAGCAGATGGTCAAAAATATCGGACTGTATTCCTTCATAAGCCACCCACGCGGTGGTATTAGTAAAACAGTAAATCTCTAAGGGTAAACCCTCTGGCGTAGGGCTTAGCTGACGCACAATCAGCGTCATATTTTGATGCACACCCGGATGGTTGCGCAGGTAGCGCTCTACATAGGCACGGAAGGTGCCTATGTTGGTCATGCGCCGCGAATCCACTGTTTCACCTGCTTTAGCGCTCAGATAGCGCTCGTTCCATACGTTAAGTTCGTCGATTTTACTGTCAAAATAACCATACATGAGCTTGAACTTTTTCAGGTGTTCAATTTCGTCGGCGGTGAGAAAGTGGATACTTTGCTGGTCGATTAACATACTTCTCTTGATACGGCGGCCGCCACTTTCTTGCATGCCGCGCCAGTTTTTAAATGAGCTGTTAATAAAACTTTTAATGGGCACACTGCTGATGGTTTTGTCCCAGTTCTGAATTTTTATCGTATGCAGCGCAATATCAATCACATCACCGTCGGCATTTTGCTGCGGCAT
>LFTS01000300.1 GCA_001513435.1 Gammaproteobacteria bacterium DTU040 | reverse complement strand
GGGTAAAACACCGCGTATCTTTAAATCAGAACAACATGACAAGCAGTTCTACCAGCGCATGTGGTATGAGATTCAGACAGAGGATGGTTGGCACGGTGAAATTTGGAATAGAAAGAAAAATGGAGCTATTTACCCTATTCAGCAGATGATTACTGCAGTCAAGGATGAGCAGGGAAGGGTTGTTAATTATTTGGCTACATTTGCCGACATCACAGCTCGTAAACAGGCCGAAGAGCGCATTCATCAGCTGGCATTTTACGATCCACTAACGGGCTTGGCTAATCGCCGCTTGTTAGAGGAACACATCAGGCAAGCGATGCACAGCAGCGAACGTACCAAGTCCTACTGTGCATTAATGTTTATTGATTTGGACCATTTTAAGCAGCTTAATGATACCTATGGCTACCCTGTAGGCGATGAATTGCTTAAGCAGGTGGCCAAACGGATTCGTAATTGCGTGCACGCCAGTGATAGCGTGGCTCGTCAAGCCGGTGATGATTTTATTGTCCTATTGCAAAAAATTGGTGGCAGCCAAGACGAAGCCGTTACCAGGGTGCAGCACATAGCAGAAAAAATTTTAGAGGCCATTGTGCAGCCTTATCAGTTGTTTGAGCACAAGTATGTGATTACCGCCAGTGTGGGGGTTAATCTGTTTCAGGCGTTTAATGACAGCGTCGAGGAGCTGCTAAAACGCTCCGATATGGCGATGTATCAAGCCAAGGCCGAGGGGCGGCATACGATTCGGTTTTTTGATTTGGCTATGCAGGAAGTGGCTAATAAGCGCGTGCAGATTGAAACAGAGTTGCGTCGTGCCTTAGATGAAGAGCATTTTGTTCTTTTCTACCAGCCAAAAGTAAATTACCAAGGCAAGTTGCAAGGTTATGAAGCTTTATTGCGTTGGCAACATCCAGAAAAGGGTTTGATTTCGCCTATGGACTTTATTCCTGTGGCGGAAGAGACTGGCTTAATTGTTCCTATTGGCCAGTGGGTTATTCAAGAAGCCTGTAAAACTTTGGCAAAATGGCAGTCACAGGCCGACCGCAAAGGCTTTATCTTGGCGATTAACATCAGTGCACGGCAGTTTAAACATAAAGAGTTTGTGGCTGACCTAACCGCTGCTATCGACAAGTTTCAGGTACGGTGTGAGGCGCTGGAGTTAGAACTGACAGAAAGTTTATTGCTAGAAAACATCGAAGACGCCATTGGCACCATGACTGTGCTGAAAAAACTGGGTATTAGGTTTTCATTAGATGATTTCGGAACAGGCTACTCTTCTTTAAATTACTTAAAAGATTTACCACTTGATAGTTTAAAAATTGATCAGTCCTTTGTGCGCGACATGCTAAGCAATTCCGATGATGCGGCCATTGTCGAGACAGTAATAACTTTGGCTAAGAGTTTGCGCTTAAGTGTTATTGCTGAGGGTGTGGAAGAGGCGCAGCAGGCAGATTTTTTACATGAGCTGGGTTGTGATTTGCTACAGGGTTATTTTTTTGGTCGACCTAGCTTAATTCACTTTGATTGAACAAAACGTGGCAACTGTAAAAATTTATGGGCAATAAGTTTTCTTTTAATCGCCGAGTTTTTTTACAAGCCGCAGGCATGCTGGCTTTAATGCCGTGGCTATCGAGTTGCGTTAAGTCAGCACCTCTGAAAATTTCTGGGCACAAGTGGCCAGGCTATGAGATTTTGTTTATGGCCCGCGATTTGGGTTGGCTGGAAGAGTTGAATGTAACCCTTGTTGATGCGCCCAATGCGAGCTCGTGCAGTGACGCCTTACGCGCAGGCCAAGTGCAAGGAGCCATGCTGACGTTGGGTGAGGCAATCTTGCTCTGTAGTGAGGGCATGGATTTAAAGATTATTCTGCTGTTTGATATTTCTATTGGTGCCGATATGGTTTTACTGCGTCCAGAGCTAACCGATGTACAACAGCTGCGAGGTAAAACGCTAGGCTATGAAAATACTGCCACCGGTGAGCTAATGCTGCATGAGTTTTTGCACTATTACCAACTGGAAAAATCAGAGCTGAAGCTGGTTAATCTGACGCTCGATAAACATGAGCGTGCTTGGCAGGAGCAGCAATTGGATGCTTTGATTACCGTGGAGCCGGTGGCTAATAAAATTGTTAAAGCCGGGGCTAACATTGCCTTTGGTAGTCGACAGGTTCCCGATATGATTTTTAATGTGTTAGTGGTTACCCAGCACACCATGGACCGCTATCAGAATACGTTAGAGCAAATGCTGCGCGTATATTTTCGTGCGTTACACCATTTTCGTACTAATCCGATGGATGCAAGCCACCGCATTGCTAAGCGTCTGGACATGAAAGCCGAGGATATTTTGCAGCTGTATTATGACCTTTTACTGCCGGATGCTTTAGCCAACTATGCTTATTTGTCGGAGCAAGATATACGCCTAACAAGCGCAACGCAAAAATTAGTTTCTCTTATGCAGCAGATGGATATCATCGGTGACGATTTTCGGGTCGACGCCAAGTTCACTAACCAGTTCATTCCGCGGGAACTGCTATGAAATGGCTAGCACGATTGATTAGCTATGTTTTGCTGTGTATTAGCCTGCTCTTTTCAGTACAGTCACAGGCCAATTTAGCAAAAAAAAATCTGACCATCGGTATTCTAGCCTTTGAGCCTAAGCACCTGATTAAAGCAAACTGGCAACCGATTATTGAACATGTTAACCAGTATTTAACCCATGTGAGCTTGCAGGTTGAGCCCTATTATTATGATGAGCTCTACAGCGCGGTTGCGCGGCGTGAGGTTGATTTTGTTCTGACTAACTCAGCCTATTACATTGAGCTTGCCCACTCGCAAGGCTTATCTAGCCCTTTAGCCAGTTTGATAACATCGTACAAAAACACGCCCTTACGTGGTTTTGGTGGAGTGATATTTACGCAAGCCGAACGTACCAATATTCAGGGTTTAAGCGACCTTAAAGGCAAGCGCATTGCCACGCCTAAACTAGGCTCAGTGGGCGGCTATATGATGCAGGCTTATGAGATGCTGCAGGCAGGGGTTGAGCTTGATTCCTACAAGGTGATTGAAACAGGGCTGCCCCACGAAAAAATAGTCTGGGCGGTTTTGCAGGGCGAGGCAGAGGCGGGCTTTGTGCGCACGGGCGTGTTAGAGTCCATGCTCGAGCGTGGGC
>LFTS01000016.1 GCA_001513435.1 Gammaproteobacteria bacterium DTU040 | reverse complement strand
GAGTTATACGACGACGAGGGTAAGCTGGCTTTGCATGTGATTAAAGGCAGCGTAAACCCAAGTAGTGCAAGCGCTAAAAATCAGGTGGATGGCCTAGCTGGTGCAACCTTGACCAGTAACGGTGTTAATCACTTGTTGGATTATTGGCTGGGTGAGAACGGTTTTGGTTTGTTTTTATCTCACCTACGTAATGGGGAGGCGTAACAGATGTCGCAACCAACCATTAAGAGTGTGTTGTTAGATCCGATTTTTAATAACAACCCAATCGGCCTGCAGATCTTAGGTATTTGTTCTGCGTTGGCTGTAACGACAAACTTGAAAACTGCCGTGGTCATGTCTATTGCATTGACTTTGGTTACAGGATTTTCGAGTCTGTTTATTTCCATGATTCGAGCGCAAATCCCTAGCTCTATTCGTATGATTGTGCAGATGGTAATTATTGCATCGCTAGTGATTGTGGTAGATCAGGTGCTTAAAGCTTACGCCTATTCGCTGTCGAAACAGCTGTCGGTATTCGTTGGTTTGATTATTACCAACTGTATTGTGATGGGTCGTGCGGAAGCCTTTGCCATGTCTAACAAGCCTGTACTGTCTTTCTTTGATGGTATCGGTAACGGACTGGGCTATAGCGCTATGCTGATTGTGATCGGGGTTATTCGCGAGCTGTTTGGCGCGGGTAAGTTGATGGGTTATACCATTATTCCAGTAGTGAATGACGGCGGCTGGTACCAACCTAACGGCATGCTCTTACTCCCACCTTCAGCGTTTTTCTTGATTGGCTTAATTATCTGGGCACTGCGCAGCTGGAAAACAGAGCAGGTTGAAGCGCCTGATTTCCGCATTACCGAAAACGTTAAAGAGAAGGAGGCTTACTAATGGAACATTATATTAGCCTATTAGTTAAGGCTATTTTTGTTGAGAACATGGCCTTAGCTTTCTTCTTAGGCATGTGTACCTTCATTGCTATTTCTAAGAAGGTCGAAACAGCTATTGGTTTGGGTATTGCGGTAGTTGTGGTGCAAACCATTACTGTGCCGGCTAACAACCTGATATATACCTACTTGCTCAAAGACGGTGCGCTGGCTTGGGCTGGCTTGCCAGAAGTTGATCTAAGCTTCTTGGGCTTGTTGAGCTATATCGGTGTAATTGCAGCTATTGTTCAAATCCTTGAAATGTTATTGGATAAGTTTGTGCCTTCGCTTTATAACGCGCTAGGTGTGTTCTTGCCCCTGATTACAGTGAACTGCGCCATCATGGCTGGTTCATTGTTCATGGTTGAGCGTGACTATAACCTGCCTGAAAGTGTGGTTTATGGTATCGGCTCTGGTATTTCATGGGCTTTAGCTATTGCCCTCTTAGCAGCCATTCGTGAAAAGCTGAAATACAGTGATGTGCCCGATGGACTGCAAGGGTTAGGTATTACCTTTATCACCATTGGTCTGATGTCGTTGGGCTTTATGTCTTTCTCCGGCGTACAACTCTAAGGAGCAGTGAACAATGAGTTTCGAAGTCTTTCTAGCCATCGGAATGTTCACCGCCATAGTGCTGGCACTGGTGGTAATTATTCTGATAGCACGCGCCAAGCTGGTTTCCACTGGCGATGTGAGTATTCTTATCAATGATGAGCGTACTGTAACCGTTCCAGCTGGCAGCAAGCTGCTGCAAACCCTGGCTGCGAACAATATCTTCCTTTCCTCTGCCTGTGGTGGTGGTGGTACCTGTGCCCAGTGCAAGTGCCAGGTGTTTGAGGGCGGCGGCGACATGCTGCCGGCTGAAGGCAGCCACTTCACCCGCCGTGAGGCCAACGAGGGCTGGCGTCTGTCTTGTCAGGTAAACGTCAAGCAGGACATGAAAATCCAGATCCCCGAAGAGGTGTTTGGCGTCAAGAAGTGGGAGTGCACCGTGGGTTCCAACCCCAACGTGGCCACTTTCATTAAAGAGCTGACCCTGATTCTGCCCGAAGGCGAGGATGTAAACTTCCGCGCAGGTGGTTATGTGCAGCTGGAGTGTCCGCCGCACCGGGTGGAATACAAGGATTTTGATATCGAAGAGAAATTCCACGAAGACTGGGACAAGTTTAATATCTGGCGTTACGTGTCTGATGTAAAAGAGACCACTATTCGTGCTTATTCGATGGCTAACTACCCTGAAGAAAAGGGGATGGTCAAATTCAATATCCGTATTGCTACGCCACCGCCAGGTCGCGACGATCTGCCGCCAGGCATTATGTCATCCTATGTGTTTAGCCTAAAACCAGGTGACAAGGTTACAGTTTATGGTCCATTTGGTGACTTCTTCGCCAAAGACACAGATGCTGAAATGGTGTTTATTGGTGGTGGTGCAGGTATGGCACCGATGCGTTCGCATATTTTTGACCAGCTTAAGCGTTTGAACTCTAAGCGTAAGATTAGCTTCTGGTATGGTGCTCGTTCACTACGTGAAGCTTTCTATGTTGATGAGTATGACAAGCTGCAAGAAGAAAACGAAAACTTCAAATGGCATCTGGCCCTGTCCGATCCTCTGCCAGAGGACAACTGGACTGGCATGACCGGGTTTATCCATAACGTGCTGTATGAAAACTACCTCAAAGATCATCCAGCACCTGAAGACTGCGAGTTTTACATGTGCGGACCGCCCATGATGAACGCAGCAGTAATTAAGATGCTAGAAGATCTAGGGGTTGAGCCTGAAAACATCTTGTTGGATGACTTCGGAGGTTAGTATGTTGCGCAACCTGTTATGGGGCGCGTCTTTAGCATCAATCTCTATCGCGCTTAGTGGGTGTCAACCTGCTGAGCGCGTTGAGGTGCTCACAGGCCCCACCATGGGCAGCACCTATACCATCAAGTATGTTTCAAACTCTGGAACGCCTGCTGCAGATGCAGCGGGTGTTGCCGTTCAAGCGATACTTGATGAGGTTGACCGTCAGATGTCGACCTATCGTCTAGATTCAGATCTATCCAAATTTAATCAATTGCCCGCTGGCAGCTGTGCAGTGATGCCAAGGCCTGTGCTGGAATTGATAAGCTATGCAAATGAGCTGTCCGAATTAAGTGACGGCCAGTTTGATATCACCATTGAACCCTTATTAAATGCTTGGGGATTTGGCCCTAACAGCCGCGGTAAACGTATTCCTACTGAAGAAGAAATAAATGAAGCAAAGCACGGTATGGGTTATCAATATTTAAGTATTAAAGGGAATGAACTGTGTAAAGAGCGTGACTTAAAGCTCGATTTAAACAGTATCGCTGCTGGTTACACGGTTGATCGCATTGGTAAGCGCTTTGAAGAGTTAGGTATTTCTAGTTATTTAATTGAAGTGACCGGTGAGATAATTGCCAAAGGCAAAAAGCATGATGGCTCGCCTTGGCGTATCGCCATTGAGCAGCCAGTAGATAATGGCGAGCGCGTCGTTCAGCGGATTTTAGAGCTAGATGGTTGGGGTGTGAATACCTCAGGTGACTATCGCAATTATTTTGAAGAAGACGGAATACGGTTTTCTCACACGCTCAACCCCAAAACAGGTGCTCCTGTAGCCCATAACCTAGCGGCAGTAACCGTTATTGACCGTTCTGCTCTAGTGGCAGATGCTTTAGGTACTGTGTTGTTAGTGTTAGGTTTGGATGAGGGGATGGAGTTTTCCAAGCAGCACGATGTGGCTGCTTTATTTGTGGTGCGCGAAGGGGATACTTTTGTGACTTATAGCAGTCCAAAGTTTACAGAGCGTTTCCCAGAAGGAGAGTAGTCATGAGCTTTTTAACGATGTTTTTTGTGGTTTTTGCAGTGATGCTGCTGGTTTTTATTGGGCTGGCTGCAGGTGTATTGGCTGGGCGTAAGCCGATTGCCGGCTCGTGCGGCGGTATTGCCAGTCTGGGTATTGAAAAAGAGTGTTCTATTTGTGGTGGTGTGCGCGAGAAATGTGAAGAAGCGAATAGCGATATCCAGGCCTCTCCTGCAGTTGACTTGGCATACGATGCTGCAAAAACAAAATAGTTGGTATATAAAAATATAAGTGCCGAGCAAAGTTTCGGTATTCAAGGAGTCTAAATGGCTGTATATAACTATGACATAGTAATTCTCGGTTCAGGTCCTGCGGGTGAAGGGGCAGCGATGAATGCGGCGAAAGCAGGGCGCAAAGTTGCAGTAGTAGAAAGCCGAGGAATAGTAGGCGGTAATAGTACCCATTTAGGCACTATACCTTCCAAAGCGTTGCGTCATTCGGTGCGCCAAATTTTACGTTTTAACACCAACTCTATGTTCCGTCAGATCGGTGAGCCGCGTTGGTTTTCGTTTCCAGACGTATTAAAAAGTGCAGAGAGCGTCATTGAGCGTCAGGTAGCTTCGCGTACCAATTATTACGCGCGTAACCGTATAGATGTGTACTTTGGTACAGCCAGCTTTGCTGATGAGCATAGTGTTGATGTGGTTGGTCCGAGTCGTGTGGAAAAGTTGGTCGCCAATCAGGTGATCATTGCGACAGGTTCGCGTCCTTACCGTCCTGCGGGTATCGATTTTAACCACCCCCGCATTTATGACAGCGATACGATTTTAACTTTAGGTTACACGCCTCGTCGTTTGATTGTTTATGGTGCGGGTGTGATTGGTTGTGAGTACGCTTCTATATTCAGCGGCTTGGGCGTACTGGTGGATTTGATTGATACGCGCGACCAGCTACTTAACTTCTTGGATCGCGAAATTTCTGACGCGCTAAGCTATCACCTGCGTAACAACAACGTGCTTATTCGTCACAACGAAGAGTATGACCGTGTTGAAGGGGTTGAAAACGGCGTCATTTTGCACCTTAAGTCCGGTAAGAAAATCAAAGCCGATGGTTTCCTCTGGTGTAATGGTCGCACGGGTAACACTGATCAGCTTGGTCTTGAAAACGTCGGCCTAAGCGCCAATAGCCGTGGTCAAATCCCAGTGGATGAGTATTACCGCACTGAAGTGCCAAATATCTATGCCGCCGGAGACGTGATTGGTTGGCCAAGCCTTGCCAGTGCGGCCTATGACCAAGGGCGTTCTGCGGCAGGCAACATTATTGATGACGGTAGCTGGCATTTTGTTGATGATGTGCCGACCGGCATTTATACCATTCCTGAAATTAGCTCTATCGGTAAAACCGAGCAGGAGCTGACGCAGGATAAAGTACCTTATGAAGTGGGTAAGGCGTTCTTTAAGAGCATGGCGCGCGCACAGATTTCAGGTGAAACCACCGGTATGTTGAAGATACTCTTCCATCGTGAAACCTTTGAGTTGCTCGGTGTGCACTGTTTTGGTTATCAGGCTTCGGAAATTGTGCATATTGGTCAAGCCATTATGAATCAGCCCGGAGAAGCTAACTCTATTAAATACTTCATTAATACGACCTTTAATTTCCCGACTATGGCTGAAGCCTATCGTGTCGCCTCATACGATGGCCTAAACCGGCTTTTTTAACCAGCTCCGGTCAGTGGCCTGAGCTGGTCGGAGCTACTTTTGAGGCATTGTTTAGTAATTCCCAAGGGTGGCGCTGGCCAAACCGGGAAAGTCTGTAATCAGGCTGTCTACTCCGTACTGAGCGAGCCTAAGCATCAGCTTGGGCTCGTTTACCGTCCACACAGAAAGATGCAGACCAGCGGCTTTGGCCTTTTGGGTTCTCTGTTCTGTACATAAAGTCCAATTCAGTGCCAGCAATGAGCATTGGTAGCGCATAGCAGTTTTAATGGGGTCTAGCCAGCCGTATTCAGCCACAAGCCCTCTGCTGATATGAGGAGCGTAATGTTGTGCGGCTTTTAATACCTGAGCGCTGCTGCTGGTGATAGTGACCCTATCTTGCAGTTCAAATTGCTCTACTAAGCGTGCAATAGCCTTGATTGCGATTACCGATTTTTTGCGAGACAGCGGTTTAACCTCAAGCTGCCAGTGGTCAAATGCATAGCATGCAAATAGCTGCGCCAGAGTTGGGATGGGGCAGGTTGTAGGCCAGTTTAATGCGGTATCACGAATACTGTAGTGTTGCAGTTCGGCGGCTGTTTTGTGTTTAACTTTGCCTCTACGCCCGGTTAGGCGTTTTAAGTTGTTATCATGGAAAACAATGAGCTGTTCGTCTAAAGATAACTGCAAATCAAGTTCGCAACGTGTAACTCCTGCCTCTAAGCAGTGGCGAAAACCGGCTAGGGTATTTTCCGGAGCTATTCCTTTAGCACCGCGATGTCCATATACCAGCATTATTAATGAGCTACTTTTGGTTTGTGGTGTTTCACACTGTTAATCACGGTCGTATATTCAAAATATACTGAAAAATCCTCATAGTCCCAACGGGTAATGGGCGGCTGACCAATGCTTGGGTGGCGTTTAACCGGCTGCCCGTGCACGGATAAAACCCGTTGTTGACTCTCACCAAAGATTGGCAGGTTGCTATCTACTTGAGAACCTTGCTGATTAATAGGGATTCTTAGGGTGTCTGCTTGGCTGTGTACGCTGTAGCTAGCGAGAGCCACAGTTAGAGCTAAGAATAAGGTGCGCATGTCAGTTATTCTCCTCTAGTAATGCTTGACGGCGTTCATGGGCTTGTTTTTGCAAAATGTGACGTGCCAAAATTTGGCGCTGCGACTCGGTTAAATCAACAAAGGTGACGGCTGTTTTTAGACGACCGTCTGGTTTTTTACGGATGCCAACCACGGTGGCTGTTAGCTGCAGGGCTAAAGCTTGCGGCAGCAGCAGCATCTTTAAATACAGGGTTTGCCCCTGGTTAAAGCTTTGATGACTAAAAAAAGATAATCCCCCCTCTGATAGGGTGGTTTGCTGAGGCTTGGGGAAGTCTTTAAGTAGGTTCTGTGCTAGAGCTTGTGCCAGTAGATCAATACGTTTGTTGGTTATTTTTAAATAGTTAACCAGTGTACGCTGTTGTTCGCTGATGGCGCGCAACAAAGGCTGTGCTTCATGCTCAAGCAAATATAGTTCGTTGAGCAAATTAAACAGCGAAGACTCATTAACGAAATCTGAGTAGTCGGTATTTATTTGCAGTGCGATTTCGTCGTGAATACGATAGTATTCGCGACGCTCTGTTTTATCTTGCTTTGACATGTTTGATCCAAGTATCCAGCAATAAAATGGCAGCTAGAGTTTAGAGCCAAGTAGGCAAAACTGCTAACCGACCCTTATATTATGTGAATTAAATCCATTATGTTTCGACCCTTGTCACTATTCATAGGCATGCGTTATACGCGCGCCAAACGACGTAATCACTTTATCTCTTTTATATCACTGACTTCAATGATTGGTTTAGCACTGGGCGTACTGGTCATGATTCTGGTGTTGTCTGTTATGAACGGCTTTGACCGTGAGTTGCGCACGCGAATTTTGGGCATGGTGCCCCACGCGACCGTGAGCTCTTATACGCCTTTGGATGATTGGCGCGCCGTAGGCAAACAGGTTTCTCAACACAAAGACGTTCAGGCCATAGCTCCTTTTACCCAGTTGCAGGGCATGTTGACGCATACAGGTAATGTGCAACCAGTGCTGGTTACCGGTGTATTGCCAGAAGCGGAGAAAGACGTTTCGATTATTAATCAGCATATGGTTGCTGGTCAGTTAGACAATTTACAGCCCGGCGAGTTTGGGATGGTGATCGGTGAAATTATTGCCCGACGTTTTAACGTGAATGTCGGCGATAAAATCACGTTTATTTTGCCTGAGGCCTCAATCACTCCGGCGGGTGTGTTTCCTCGGCTGAAACGTTTTACTGTACAGGGTGTTTTTAAGGTGGGCGCAGAGCTTGATGGCTCTATGGCGCTTATTCATATTGAAGACGCAGCGCGCTTGTCTCGCTGGCAGGTGCAGCAGGTGGAAGGTATTCGCTTAAAGCTGAATAATTTATTTGATGCACCGCGTGTGTCATGGGAAATAGCCAATACGATAGCGGATAAGGATTTACGTCCCCGCGACTGGACGCGCAGTCATGGCAATTTATTTCAAGCCATTCAAATGGAAAAAACCATGATTGGCTTATTGCTGCTACTGATTGTCGCGGTGGCTGCGTTTAATATTATTTCGACGCTGGTTATGGTGGTTACGGATAAAAAAGCGGATATCGCTATTCTGCGTACATTAGGTGCTTCACCTAGACAAATCATGGCGGTATTTATGGTGCAGGGAACCCTAATCGGTGTGGTGGGAACTCTGATTGGCGGTGTGCTGGGTGTTATTTCGGCGTTGAATGTCACCGCGTGGGTGGCTGCCTTGGAGTCACTGCTGGGTCATCAGTTTTTAAGCTCAGATGTGTACTTTATTAGTTATTTGCCTTCC
>LFTS01000056.1 GCA_001513435.1 Gammaproteobacteria bacterium DTU040 | reverse complement strand
CACGGTGTACCCGTGTTGCATGACCGGCGTTACGAAAAAGGCTGACAATGCGTTCGGCATCATTCTGCGATTGCTCAAGAAGCAATAAACGAATAGTTTTCTTATTAATAGCCATATAAAACCGTAAAGCTCATTTTTATTACAATTATAAGATTTTCCAGAGAGAGTCAAAATCATCTGCTGGCTTGTTGGGTTTCGCGTCAACGGTAGCAAATATTGAAGCAGCGGCGCTGGGAATTTCTACACTAGCGGCTTGCTTAGGCTGAACCGCAGTGCTTACTTTGTATTCGTATTGACTGATGCTTGCCGTGTGAATTGAGCGCTTGCCTAAAGTGGCTTTGGTTTCAGTTCCAGCATGGTTGATATTAACTCGGCTGCCTTCTTGAAACGGAATGCGTGGTGTAATGAGGCTAGCTGGGCGCGATATTGCTGGAATCTCAGGAACCAGTAAACCACGTAAATAATTACTCGGCTCCCCGCCCGGACGTACTAATTGCACGCCGCAGGGTTGTGCGTTAGGTGCCAATAATTCTACACCAATTTGTGCGCCGCCATTGCGAATTTGTCGAATCCAACGAATCACAGCGGTTACCCAGCTTTTGCATGAATCACTACTCAACCCAATGATATCACCTGCTTGGAGCTGTGAAGGTGCATCCTTATCCCACTCTAAACAGTAACCTCCCGGGCTTTGGTTAACAATGCTGATGTTGTAGGTCGGATAAACGGTGGCGATTTCTTGAGCCAGCTCTGCTTCATTCTGCTCTTGGGGTGTGTAGTTGATGACTTCATCAAGCAGAGAGTCTGTGCCATTGTCTTGCGCATCAAAGGCGTTAGCCCAAATGTCTGGTGCGCGATTGTCATACGAATAGTTGGCTTTGCTGATATGAGGTTTGGCTAAGGTATTATCAAAACTTACTTGTCCTGCTAGATAATAGTGTACAGCCGTCATACCCAAGCAAAGCTCAAGTGTGCCTGAGCTGGGAGTGCGCTTGAAGTCTCGCTTAGCAATGTCGCCCCATGCGCTGCATAGCTGGTAGATAAAAGTCGGCTGCGTGCCCGCAGGAATAAATACTTTTGCGTTGTGTTTTTTGCCTTCCGACAAATTAATCCATTCTTCGAGTGCGCTGGCTAAAGCTCTAGTGTCTAGACCCAGCAGAACCTCGGTTTTGCTGATATTTAATAAAGCTTTGTATCTAGGTGGTGTATCGCTATGAGGTGCGACAACAAACAGTGTCGTGGCAGCGTCCACGCTTTGAAGCGAAGCTAGATGACACCAGTGTGGCAGCGTGCTCGCCAGAAGAGAGATATCACGCTGACGCATTTGGTTGATACGGGCGCAACCTAACAGTAATGCGCAGCTGTAAGCCTGCTCGATAGATTGCTCTTTCAGATCGCCCAATAAAGGGTCTTTAAGCTTGGTGGTTTGTATGTTGTGTTTGCAGGCTAGTACATACAGCTGATGTAGGTCGAACCACAAACTAGCAGGCACAGGGTAATAAAGTTGGTAAGAGCGTGCTAAAGCAGAATAAAGGCTTTGTGTGGCTCTTTGTATGGCGTACGCAAGAATGTTGTTGCGTTGTGGTTGTGTTTGCGCCTGATGTTGGCTGATACACAGCTTATAGCCCGTGCTGAGCATGTTTTGTAATGCTTGGCATAGATTGGCTACTTTGCGACCGCGCTCATCCAATATAACGCTTTGCAGCAAGTGGTTTTTTTCAAGCTGCTTGGTAATAAAGCTAACTTCAGGGCGAATTATTTCGATGAGTTGAAAGCGTATTTCAGCGCTCACCTGTAGTCGATTAAGCTCAACTAGAGATTGGTAGAGCAGACGGGCTAGCTCACCAATATTGGCTTTAGGTAGACCATTGATCCAAGTTGTTAAATCGCGCGCCGTGGGCTTACAAAACGACAGGGTAGTTAAGTCCTGTGTAGGCGTTTGTAGCGATAATAACTGGTTCGGCTTATCCATTAGTCAAAAAACTCCAGTGTGAAAAAGGTGTCGATTATATAGCTTTATTACTTGCGCGAACCGTGAATCATGTGGCGTTGTGCGGATTTTGGCCATAAAAACCTAAGGGTTGTCCCATATTTACAACGCTGAGCTCGCCCAACTGCTCTTGCCACTGAACTGCGTCCGCCGCAAAAAGAACAATAGCAGTGGAGCCTAATTTAAACCGCCCAAGCTCGGCACCTTTTTCTAGTATTACCGGTTGGCGCGCTTCGTCTGTATAGCTAAATGAACGCAGTTCACGCTTTGGTGGTGTGACAAGACCCGCCCAGACAGTCTCAATACTGGCAACTATCATCGCGCCGACCAGCACCACGGCCATGGGTCCTGCCTCGGTATCAAAAATACACACCACACGCTCATTGCGCGCAAATAGCTCCGGCACGTTTTCTGCCGTGGTTTGATTGACTGAAAAAAGACGGCCTGGCACATAAATCATTTCTTTCAGGGTGCCAGTTACAGGCATATGCACCCGGTGGTAGTCGCGTGGTGATAAGTATACCGTACAGAAATTACCGCCCATAAAGGTTTTTGCGCGCAGGCTATCGCCCCCCAGCAACTCATTGACGCTGAAACACTGGCCTTTAGCTTGGAAAATTCTACCGTGTTTGATTGTCCCGATCTGACTGATAGCGCCATCGGCTGGGCTCACCACTGAGTTAGGTTCGGCATCAATGGGTCGAATCCCAGACTTTAATGCACGGGTAAAAAAATCATTAAAGTGCTTAAACTGCTGCGGGTCTTCTTGTGCTGCTAGGCTCATATCGATCTTGTAGCGTTTAATAAACCAGCTAATCAGTCTGTTTTTAAACCAAGGCGCTTCACATTCCGCTAAGCAGCCAATTAACCGTGACAACCCATGATGTGGCAAAACGTATTGTAGGAAGATAAAGAATTTTTGTTTTAAGTTCATGTTTCTACTTATATATTTAAGAAGGTTTTAAAGAATTCGGTCATTATTTGGCAGGATACGCTGCTTTAATTTGTGAGATCCAGTCAGGCTCTAGCGTATGTTGCTGCAAGTCAATTTGTAGGTCGTGCATTTTTTCCTGCAGTTCATTAATTTGGCTAATAAGTTCTGCATCTTGGCTGGGGTTGCCATCCAGTTTATGCATGTGCAGCAAGCCCAGGTGATAAAAGCGCATAAGTTTGATGGCTGTAGGATCGTTAGCACTTACACCGATTTTCACATGATGCATGATATTAGTCACGCTCATAAGGCTGCGCTTAAGTCGCCAGCCATACATAGAGGCGGCCATCCAAGGCTGCTTCTTGAAGTAGCCGTTGATCAGAGTGGTAGTAAACAGCACGCCTAGAATGACGCCAGTGATGTTCCATTTGAAGTTGCTGCTCTGAGTATCGCCCAAAAACAACACCAAAAGGCTGGAAAACAGCATAGCAGAAGCGGCAAAAACAATAATAATGATTATAGAAGCCTTGCGTGTTTGTTTCTGATAATCCGCAGAGCCTATCTCTGCAATTGTGAAAGGCAGGGCTTGATTTTTCTTACCCTTGGTTTTACGAGTGCTGGATACCATGGAAAACCTTTTCAATAGCTTAGTAACTGCCAGCATCATACCAGTAACTGAGATAAATTTGACAATTATGGAAAAGGCACTATACTTTGCGCCGCGGGATGGAGCAGTCTGGTAGCTCGTTGGGCTCATAACCCAAAGGTCGTCGGTTCAAATCCGGCTCCCGCAACCAGACAAAACAAAGGCGAATCAGTAACTTACTGGTTCGCCTTTTTTGTTTCTGCCTGCTGAAAATAGCGCCGTGCCATTTCTGTGCCATGGCAGTGCCTTTTTCGTATCCGGCCACTTTCTCGTCTTGCCAACTTTGACCTTAAGTCTTTTTAAGGCACGGCAGCCATTCTCAGGCTGCCGCCTCTCCCCAATCACATAATGTCATCACTGGAGTCAGCACTTTCCTCAAGTTCTTCTGCTGGCTCATCCTTGATATGGGTCGCGAGCTGCTCTATCCGACAATCAAAATAATTGCATAGCTTGTCCAGATTATCAGTCACGGTGCTGTGGCCCGGATGATTGATGATTTTAGATAGCGTCATGCGGTTGATGCCTGTTTCCTTGGAAATCTCACCAATCGTAATTCTGCGTTTCTCTGCAAACTCCTTGTCTGCAATGAGTTCCTTTAGGTGGAAACGAATCATTCCTGCCTCACTGATAAAATAAATTATCATTTGATGCTTGCAATGAGCATCTGTTGATGTATATTAATACTCAACCGATAACAAAAGTTATCAAACGAGTCTTAATCTGTACTGAGGATGTTCGCATGAATAACACGTACCTGACAACCGAAGAGCTTTCCGAGCGGATCAAATACGACCCCCGCACCATTCGCCAAAACCTGAAAGACAGTGTGCTGTTGGAAGGCAAGCATTACATCCGTCCGTTTGGTGGACGCAAAATCCTGTACCTCTGGGAGGTGATCGAAGAGGACATGCTGGCTATGTCCACCTCTTCTTTTGCCATTCCAATGGCTAACGGGGGTATTTGCCATGGCTAAGGTACGCGTCCGTCACGATACAAAAAAGCTGTTCATTGACTTCATCTACAACGGCGAGCGCTGTCGAGAGCAAACGATGCTCAATGACACGGCGCGTAACCGTAAGCAGCTGGAAGGACTTGTGCAGAGGATGGAGGCAAAAATTCTTACGGGGGACTTTGATTACGCTGAGTTTTTTCCGGGAAGTAAAAATATCGCGAAACTGGAAGCAGCTGGAGCGTTGCCCCTTAACCCTGTTGCGGCTGCCGTATCGTCTTCTTATACCCCTGAAACCCCACTTTTCAGCGACTTTGCTGACCAGTGGTTTGTGGAAAATAAAATCCAGTGGCGTAGCTCGCACACCACGAGTGTCGAGTCAATTCTGGAGACGGCGCTGAAGCCGGGCTTCAAAAACAAGCGGGTGGCGGACATCACTAAAGCTGACGTTCTTGCCTTACGCAATAAGCTTGCAAAGAAAAAGGGCCGCAACTCGACAGGCTTCATGAAGCCAAAAACCATCAACAATTATCTGGCTATTCTGCGCCTGATCCTGACTGAAGCCGCTGATCGCTACGAATTCGATAACCCGTTCCGCAACATCAAGCCGCTCAAGCTGCAGAAGGTGCATATCGAGCCATTTTCACTGAGCGAGGTCGAGACGATTCTGCAGCGGGTTCGTGAGGACTACCGCAACTATTACTTGGTTCGGTTTTACACAGGCATGCGTACAGGCGAGGTTGATGGGCTCAAGTGGGAGTATGTTGATTTCGACAGGCGTGAAATTCTGATTCGTGAAACCCTGATCCAGGGTGAGACCGAGTACACCAAAACCGATAGCTCTCAGCGTGAAATCCCCATGTTTGGCCCGGTGTATGAAGCGCTCAAGGAGCAGTTCAAGGCCACCGGAAAGCTGAGCAAGTACGTGTTCTGCAACCGTGAAGGCAAGCCGTTGGAGCATAACAACGTTACCAAGCGAGTTTGGTATCCCCTGCTGCGCTCATTGGGGCTTAAAAAGCGCAGGCCTTACCAGACACGACACACAGCTGCGACCTTGCTGTTGGCATCTGGTGAGAACCCCGAATGGGTAGCTCGCACACTGGGGCATTCCTCCACTGAGATGTTGTTCAAAGTGTACTCACGTTATATCCCGAACCTGACCCGTATGGATGGTTCTGCTTTTGAGCGCCTGCTGCAAGGCCGGGTAATTGAAGAAACTCCAGAAGAAGAGCTTGAAGCTGATGAGGTGATGGCATGACTACCAACAATCTACGCCCAGTGGCCGACGCAATGCTGAACGGCACTTTCCGTTTGACCGGCAAAATGAGCCACTTTGACGAACATGGGAGGCCTTATCAGCGAATTCGATTGAGTGACTGCAACCAGGATCATGAGGTGATCGCGCTTGCCGACGCCCTCACATTGCCAGAGAGGCTGTCGCATTTAGATTTGCTGACTGTGTCAGCTGAGGCCTATCAGTTTAATGGTCAGTCCGCATGGCAGCTTACCAGTGCACAACGCAGCACGAATGAGGAACTAGTCCTGTTGCCAGCATTACAGACTCTGCCAAGGCTTTACTGTCCCAAGCCAGAGTACTTGGACAGGCTGGTTAGCTCTGTGCGTTCTCTGCAGTGTGCACCTCTACAAGAGTTCGTCAAATGTGTGCTGGAATACTCCCCGCGGCTGGAAGTGTTCCTGAAGGCACCGGCCAGTACCAAGTACCACCACAACGAACCAGGCGGTTTGCTTAAGCACTCTTTGGAGGTTGCTCGCAATACAGTTGTCATGTGCCGTAACAACGAACCAGAGATGAGTCGAGAACTTCAGGAAGTGGCCTATATTGCAGGGCTCTTCCACGATATCGGTAAAGTCTACGCGTACGATATTCACGGCAAGCCTACCGGCCAAGGAATGCTGTTTGATCATGCAGACCTAACGCTTGAAGCTTGCGCCTCTGGGTTGGCCTATCTGGACCACACAGCACCTGATATCGCTCAGCTGTTACGCCACATCTGGACCTGTGCGTCACCGGGTGCCCGCTATGGCGCAGCCCCTGCCATTACTCTGGCACGCTATGTTCGAGACGCTGACGGTCAAAGCGCTATGGCTGATAACCAACGAAAAGCGATGAAGAGTAGGCTCAGCGGCTTTGGCTCGGTTGGAAACAATAGGTACTGGCTGCCAGTGCTCAGCGGCTTAGGATTACCGCATTTGCAGGCGCAGCCCCATGGTTAAAGCACACCATCAACTCACACAACAAAGCCCGGCTTCATAGCTGGGCTTTGTTGTGTGAGCTGCTTGGTAAGTAGGTAAAGGTGGGCACGTCAGTCAATAAAACATATCAGCTAAAGCCAATCTAGTATTTTGCTTATTGACTTTCCATGTGGAGACGATAGATACTCTGCTCATCGTTAGGACGGAGGTATACCGATGAGCAAGACAAGACATATCCAAAAGCGAATGAGCCAGCGTGCTATCCGTGAAAACCTACTGAGCCTTGTGGCTGAGTTTGGTGTTGAGCGAGGCGATAAAATCGTTCTGAATCGTAAAGGTACGGAGTCAGTTCTTCAGCAGCTGGAAGCAATGAAGAAAAGCTTGCTTGAGGTACACAAAAAAGGCGGTTTGGTCGTGGTAGAGGCCGGCAACCGACTGGTGACCACCTATCAACTCAACAGCTACCAACACTGAGGTCTGTTATGAAAAACAGCGAAGCTCTGTATAAAGCCAGCCAGTTACTGCAAAGCAAAGTTGCACTGGAAACTGGGCGCTTTAGCGACCTGAACCGCATCTTGGCCCTTTGGTCCTGGTGCTTACAGCAAAACACCATTGAAGGACTGCCAAGTCTTAAGGAGGCGAATCGTACCCAGGATGCTTTTGAGCTACTGCATCAAACAATGACGGCTGCTGGCTTGCCGGGAATTGCTGAGTATCTATCAATCATTGATTACAACCTGTCGGGTAAAGACATTCGTGAACTGACCCAGCTTTGGGAAGAAGCTCACTGGAGCAGCGCAAACCATTTTGTCGATACTCTGGCAGATGTTGATCTTGAGAAATTTGGTATTCGCGCCTTGCCAACACGATTAGGCCAATTTGTTGCACAAATTCTGGGCAACACAACAAAATCACTGTTGCTGCAAGGCACAGGTAGTTTTGCATTTATGCCTCACATTAAGGCAAGTAAAGCCTGCCTGATCACCGAGTCTGAATCTGCATCTATCTATGCTCAGTGTATAGCTATGCTTGGCAACGGCAGAATTCTTGCTGGAAAAGATCCGCTTCTCAGTACAGAACAGGCCGATACCGTCATAGCCATGCCCAGAATTGGTGACAGACTTAGTGCTGAGCTTGCTTCGCCGTTCAGAAGTAATCTGCACGACATTGCCAGTGTAGAAGCCGTTATAAAGCAGGCGCGCCGCCAAGCTGTAGTGTTTGTCAGCCAGCGTTTTTTGCACAGCAAAGCAGGGGGCGACCTAGAAATCAGAAAACAACTCATCCAAAACAACCTTTTGGATGCTGTAGTCATTCTGCCTGCTGGCGCACACCCTTTGGATGCTGGCATTCCACTCGTCATGCTGGTTATCAACCATGACAGAACCAAACAGGCATCCATACAGTTTATGGACGCTAGTGCGATCGCGTCAGGCGTCGACTTGCGCCATGCAGTGCGTCGCCATAAGGATGCAGAAGAGTTGTTCTGGCAACGCCTTATTAAAGAGTGGTCAGATTTAGATAGTAGTGCGGTCGGACGGCTCATCACCAGTAAAGAGATAGCCGCCAATGACTATGACCTGTCTGCCCTGCGTTACATTCAGCCTGAATCTGTACGCTTACTGGCTGAAATAGCTGCCAAACATACAACAGTTACCCTAGGTGACCTAGTAAGCATAACCCGCGCACAAAACCTTCAGCGTAGCGGTGAGCCGAGCACAGGCCAGCTCTACATTGAGGTTGGTTCACGCGACTTAGATGAGCGCGGCCAAATCGTCTTGGACGACTCCGACAGGACAGTTGAAGCCAACAAGGCAAATATGCGCTTGATTGAGCGTCAAAAGCTGCAGCCCGGTGACGTGCTTATCGTAGATAAAGGACGAGTGGGTCAAGCTGCTCTGGTGACTAGCGACTGCCCTGATAATCTGGTGGCTGGACAAGTCTTCGCTATTTTACGCATCACTGACACCAAAAAAATCAAACCTGAATACCTGTTTCGCTATCTGGCCTCACCTCTTGTGCAGTCTTACTTTGTCGATGTTGCGCGCGGAGCCAACGTAAAAGTGCTGCGAGCAGAAGACTTGCAGGACTTGCCTGTGCCTTTGCTTGAGCTGCCTGCTCAGCAAGCAGTTGTGGAGCAGCACCAGCTAATCCAGCAAAAACACCAGCAGATCGAGGCTATCAGGGAGGAAATCAGTCAGCTTGCCAGCCTAGAAAACCTGCTTTAGCCAAATCAGCTGAAAGCTAACCATCGCGATCTGCCGGAAGCTCCTGCAGAAAGCGGTGTGCTCTGTTAAATTACTCTCACTTTATCTAGGTGTACTGCATAGTCAGGCAAAAATTGCTAACCGGTGACGTGCAGACACCAAAACGGAATGGAAGATCTTAATGGCCTTAACCCTATCTCAACTGGAACGCCACCTATTCAAAGCCGCCGACATCCTGCGCGGTAAAATGGATGCCTCCGAGTTCAAGGAATACATTTTCGGCATGCTGTTTCTCAAACGTTGTTCAGATGTATTTGAGCAACGCCACGAAGAAGTGATCAAGCAGCAAATGGAAGCGGGCAAAACTTTAGCTGACGCTTCTGTCATCGCTGAGAACAAGCTCTGGTACAAAAAAGAAGGCTACTTCTGGGTTCCACCCGAGTCGCGCTATCAATACCTGCTCAACAACTCCCGCCAGGCCAATGTTGGTAGTCTGCTTAGCAAGGCGCTGGCTGGCATCGAAGGCGAAAACACCAGTCTGCATGACGTACTGGAGCACATCGACTTCAACCGAAAAGTAGGTCAAAGCAAGATCTCCGACATCAAGCTGCAACAGCTGATCACCCACTTCAGCCTGCACCGCCTGCGTAATGAAGACTTCGAGTTCCCAGACCTATTGGGCGCTGCCTATGAGTACCTGATTGCCGAATTTGCTGACTCAGCTGGTAAGAAAGGCGGCGAGTTTTACACGCCCCGCTCAGTGGTACGCATGATGGTGCGCCTGCTCAAGCCCACACTGGAACATCGTGTTTACGACCCCTGCTGTGGCTCCGGCGGCATGCTGATTGCCGCTAAGGAATATATTGACGAGCATGGCGAAGATGGACGCAAAGCCAGCCTGTTTGGCCAAGAATACAACGGCACCGTCTGGTCCATCGCCAAGATGAATATGTTGCTGCACGGTATTAATAATGCTGATTTGCAAAACGACGATACCCTGTCTGACCCACAGCACGTGGAAAATGGCGAGCTGATTCGCTTTGACCGGATTCTCACCAACCCGCCTTTTTCCATCAACTGGGGCAATACAGAAAAAGATTCGAGCGGTAACGCTGCATGGCAGCCCAAGTTTGCTGCCGAGCGTTTCCCCTATGGTCAGGTGCCTCTGGGTTCGAAAAAAGCCGACCTGATGTTCTTGCAACATATGCTGGCCGTCACCAGCGATGGTGGAATGGTGGCTACTGTTCTGCCGCACGGTGTGCTATTTCGTGGAGGAGAAGAAAAAAATATCCGCGCCGGCATCATTGAAGATGACTTGCTTGAAGCTGTGATTGGCATTGCTCCTGACCTATTTTACGGTACCAGCATCCCTGCCTGTATCTTAGTATTACGTCAACGCGTGCAAGACGGGGCAAACCGTGTCAGCGGCAAACCAGCAGAGCGCCAGAATAAAGTGCTGTTCATCAATGCCGACCGCGAATGTTTTGAAGGTCGCGCTCAAAGCTTCCTGCTGCCTGAACACATTGAGAAAATTGCCAGCACCTTTGACGACCTCCAAGAGGTTGAGGGTTTCTCCACTCTGGTGGACATCGAAACGCTACGAGAAAACGATTACAACCTGAATATTCGCCGCTACGTTGATAACTCTCCACCTCCTGAACCTCACGATGTGCGTGCCCACCTGATTGGCGGCATTCCCCGTACCGAAGTACAGGCTCATGCTGAACTGTTCAGCGCTCACGGTCTCAATCCACTGGACTTGCTGCAGCCCTTTGCATCAGGCGACGCAGAGCAGGATACTCGCTATCTTGATTTTCGCCCCGAACTGCAGCAGCGTACCGACCTCAAACCAGCTATTGAAAACAATGCCGGCTTGCTGGCCAAGGAAGACGCCATTCGCAAGGCTTTTGAAAGCTGGTGGCAAGAGCACGGTGAGCGTATTACTGCTTTGTCTGGCGAACTGGACAATACCACTTCACTGGTCGAGCTACGCAGTGAACTACTGAACAGCTTCAGCCAGTCGCTGGAATCCATCGGCCTGCTGGATCCGTTCCAGGTACGCGGCATTGTGGCCGGCTTCTGGTATGCCAGCAAATACGAGTTTCTCGGTTTGATGGCACGTGGTAGCAGCGGCGTCATGGATGCCTGGCGTACCAGTATCCTTGCTGCCATGGAAGACAAGGCCAGCAAACACAATCCGCTGGAACATAAACTGGTTAAATTTCTGCTCGGCGACTTTGTCACTGGTCTTGCAGAGCTGGAGCAACAAAGAGCCGAGCTGGACAGCAAAATCAAAGCAGCCACTGCTGTTAAATCTGCCGATGATGAAGATGAAGAGGACGCCGACAACGCCGACGAAGAAAACATCATCGACGAAGAGCAGATCAAACAGTGGAGAGCTGAGCTACGTAACGTGAGGAAAAAGCTCAAAACACAAAAAGAGAATTTCGATAGTCATCTAAACAAGGCTGTGGATGGGCTAGATGAGCAGCAAGCCGGCACCCTGCTGTTGACCATTCTTCACAACGATATGCAGGCCATTATCGAACGCCATATTGCTACCCAACGCAGGAGCATCGTAGCTATCTTTGAAAACTGGTGGGATAAATACCGTACTACCTTGACTGAGATTGAGCAAAAACGGGATACCGCTGCTGCTCAATTACAGGAGTTTTTGGAGGGTCTGGGGTATGTCTAAGGTTTGGCCGCTTAAGGAGCTTGGCTGTCGTATTAGCGAGCTTCCCAAGTCTACTGTTCCTGCAGGTGCAGCCGAAGAAGGAGGGGCCTACCCTTTCTATTGCTCATCACCTAATGCAAGGCAGATTGGATTTGCTATATCAGAAACACCCTCAATATTAATGGGAACAGGCGGTGTAGCTAATGTTCACTTGGGGTTGGGCGCGCATTCTTACTCAACAGATACATGGGCATTCACAGTAACTGACAACGAAACAAATATTGAGTTTCTTTTTCATCAGCTTGAGCACAAGTTACCCAAAATTGACTACGCAGGCTTTGAAGGTTCAGGGCTTCGGCATTTGCAAAAAAAATACATCCGGGAGCTTAAACTGCCACTAGCACCTCTCCAGGAGCAAAGTTATATAGTAAAAATTCTACAAGCTCTTGATACTACCATTCAGCAGACCGAAGCCATTATAGCCAAGCTGGAGTCGGTTAAACTGGGACTGCTTCACGACCTACTGACCCGTGGCATAGACGTCAGTGGTCACCTCCGACCACCTCAAAGCGAAGCTCCCCATCTCTACAAAGAGTCGCTACTAGGATGGATTCCGAAAGAATGGAAAGTGGCGCAAATAGAGCAGATTCTTGCTAGAGATGAACCTGCAATGCGCTCCGGCCCTTTTGGGAGTGCGCTATTGAAGCATGAGCTTGTTGAGTCTGGAGTTCCGTTACTTGGTATTGATAATGTTCATACTGAACTTTTTGCTTCTGACTTTAAACGTCACGTAACACTTGAGAAGTTTCGAGAGTTATCACGTTATGCTGTAAGACCATCTGATCTAATGATTACCATTATGGGAACTGTTGGCAGATGTTGTTTAGTTCCTGAAGACATAGGTTTGGCGTTATCTTCTAAGCATGTCTGGACCATTTCGCTAGATCAAGAAAAATACTCCCCATATCTTGCTATGCTGCAGGTGAATTACTCTCCATGGGTTGCAGAGCAAATTAGTAAAGACCAACAGGGCGGTACAATGATGGCGATTCGCTCAGAAACACTAAGAAACCTTGTGTTGCCAGTACCTCCTCTTAGCGAGCAAAAAAATATCGAAATGAAACTTAGGGGGATAAGCAAGCGCATCCTTCACGAAACAGCCACACAAACCAAAGCTCAGCTACAAAAGTCAGGTCTAATGGATGATCTTCTTACCGGCCGACTCCGCGTTACACCACTTCTCCAACAAGAAGTTAAATCTTGTACTGGCCAGTGAGCCACTAATTGGGCAGGTCGGTTGCGTAAAGCTTAAAATTATCGAACACATAAAACTTTTAGGGGGCAGCAATGGGCTGGGAACTGGAAGACGTTGAAAAACCCTTTGTGACACAACTGCAAATGCAGGGCTGGAGCCATGTTGAAGGCAGCATTGATAATCCGGCTGTTACAGGTCGTACCAGCTTTGCTGAAGTGATACAGGAAGAGGTGTTACGTGAACAGTTGTTGGCGCTGAACCCTGGCCCTGACGGTAACAGCTGGCTGGACGAGTCCCGCTTGCAAGAAGCGGTTAGCGCCATAACCCGCCCTGCAGCACACAAGCTGATGGAAGCTAATGCTGAAATCACTGAGCTGCTGCTCAAGGGGTTGTCAGTGGATGGCCTTGCAGGCTGGGATGGTGGTCGCCAGCAGGTCATCCGCTACATCGACTGGGATACACCCGACAACAACCGCTTTACTGTGGTTAACCAGTTCCGCGTGGACTGCTTGCCTGGTTTTAACAGCGGCAAAAAGTTCATCATCCCTGATCTGGTGTTGCTGGTTAACGGCTTACCGTTAGTGGTGGTCGAGTGCAAAAGCCCGTCCATTCCCGAGCCACTGGCTGATGCAGTGGATCAATTGCGCCGTTATAGCAACCAGCGCAAGGCGGCCTATGAAGTAGATGAGAACGAAGGCAACGAGCCGCTGTTTTTTACTAACCAGCTATTGATTGCTAGCTGCCTGGACGGTGCACGGGTAGGCTGTATTGGAGCGGCGTTTGAGCACTTTGCTCAGTGGAAAACCGTAGTAGGCCCAGATGGTACAGGCAGTGAGCAGGACGTGGCCAAAGGGCTTGGCAAAACCACATTGAACGAGCAAGAGCGCCTAGTTGCTGGCCTGCTGACACCCGCACACCTGCTCGATGTGGTGCAAAATTTCATGCTGTTTATGCAGGCCGACGGTCAGACCATTAAAACAGTGTGTCGTTATCAGCAGTATCGTGCAGTGACCCGCGCCATTACCCGCCTAGAACACGGCGAAACCCGACAGCAGCATGGTGAGCAGGATCAGCGTGGTGGCATCATTTGGCACACCCAAGGTTCAGGCAAGTCGCTAACCATGGTGTTTCTGGTGCGCAGAATGCGTACAAATCAGGCATTACGGCAATTCAAAGTGGTTGTGGTTACAGACCGTAAGGACCTGCAAAACCAGTTGTCGGCCACTGCTACCTTGACTGGCGAGGTAGTGGAAATCGGTAAAAGCACTATAGGTGTGAAAGAGCTGGTACGCCGTCAGGGACCAGGTCTAGTGTTTGCCACCATCCAGAAGTACCGCGATGCAGACAGCGATGGCGAACCCAGCTTGACCGTGGATGAACTGGCAAATATGAGGGACATGCGCAGTGCGTACAGGGACAGTAAAAAAACGTTCGAAGTATTAAACGACAGCAACGAAATCCTGGTGCTAATCGACGAAGCACACCGAACCCAGGCTGGCGACCTACACGCCAACCTAATGGCCGGGCTGCCCAACTGTGCACGTATTGGTTTTACCGGTACGCCTATTATCATGGGTGATAAGAAACGCACCCACGAAATCTTTGGCGAATTTATCGACAAATACACCATCCGCGAAGCCGAAGCTGACGGGGCTACAGTGCCTGTGCTGTATGAAGGCCGTACCACCAAAGGTGCGCTCAAGGATGGTGCGAACATGGACGAGCTGTTCGAGGACCTGTTCCGCGAATACAGCGCCGAAGAGCTAGAGGCCATACGTCAGAAGTACGCCACCAAAGGGCAGATCTTTGAGGCTCCGGCGCTGATTGCAGACAAGGCGAGAGACATGATTCGCCACTATGTCACCAATATCCTGCCTAACGGCTACAAGGCACAGGTGGTGGCCTATAGTCGATTGGCGGTCGTACGCTATTTTGCAGCCCTAAAAACAGCACGCGATGAGTTACTGGCCGAAGCAGAAGCGCTTTCCCCGCAAGATAAAGTGTTGGACGATGAAGCACTGTGTCAACGGCCTATACGAGTTCAAGCTGCAGTGCAGGCATGGCGTTACCGCGATGTTCTGGCTAGCCTTGAGTTTGCACCCATTATTTCCGGCAGTAACAATGATGATCCTGGTTGGAAGCAATGGACTGATAGTCCTACGCATGAGCGCCTGATCAAGCGTTTCAAGCGCCCCCTGCAAAGTAGCAACCCAAAGAAAACCGATCCTTTGGCATTCCTAATCGTCAAGTCCATGCTGTTGACTGGTTTTGATGCGCCCATTGCTGGCGTGATGTATCTGGATCGTCCAATTCGTGAAGCCGAGCTACTGCAGGCCATTGCCCGTGTAAACCGTACCGGTTTTGGCAAACGTTGCGGCATTGTGGTCGACTACTACGGCGTGGCCCAGCATTTGAAAGAAGCACTGGCTGTTTACGCCGACGAGGATATTGAAGGGGCATTAGCCAGTATCAAGGATGAAATTCCGGTATTGCGCGACCGTCATGTACGGGTTATGGAGCTGTTTGAGCGTCAAGGGATTGATTCCTTAACGGATACCGAAGCCTGTGTAGCTGTGTTGGCCAACGAAAAGCTGCGTGCCGAATTTACCGTCAAATACAAGGCGTTTCTCAGTTCACTGGATACCATTTTGCCCCGCCCTGAAGGCCTACCTTTTACCGCAGATGCTAAACAACTGGCTTATGTCTATGCCCGCGCCCGCAACCGCTACAGAGATACTCCCATGCTGGGCAAGGATGTGGGTGCCAAAGTACGCAAGCTGATAGACGAGCATGTTATTTCGCTGGGTATAGACCCGAAGATTCCGCCCATTCAGTTAACCGATCCTGAGTTTGACAAATACCTGAAGAAAACCACTAACAACCAACGCTCGGAAGATAGTGCAGCAGCGGCATCGGAGATGGAGCACGCTATCCGCTCGCATATTACCAAGCACATGGATGAAGACCCTGTGCAATATCGGAAACTGTCCGAGCGCCTAAGTGGCATTTTGCAGACTATGGATAAGCAGTGGGAAGAGCTGTGTAAAAAACTTAAAGAGGTCATTGAAGAGCTGCGCTCAGGAAACGCAACCGCTGAAGACTCGGCATTTGGGTTGCCAGAGCACTGTCTACCCTTTTTACGTACCGTGCTGGACACAATCTACGGTGAGGAAATGCCTCCCGAAAACGAACTGCCGAACATGCAGGATATGACGGTTGAACTGGTTGAAATTCTTGTGCAAGAGCTGGGCAGCAACAAAGACCTCTGGAGTCCCTATAAGCGCTCTGCGCAAGATGCTTTGCTGGCACAGTTGTTTGAGTTCCTCATGGACTGGAAGCCACCCTTAGCAAGCATGGACCTTGCGGATAGTCTGGCCAGCAAATTGATGGATCTGGCACGGGCCAACCACGATAAGCTGGTACAGGCATACAGCCATGGTTGATAGGCAGGCCAGCACCGACACGCTAGAACCTGAACTGCTGGTCGATGATCTCAAACTTACCCTGCGACGCAGTGCCCGCCGCAAGACCCTGCAAATTA
>LFTS01000266.1 GCA_001513435.1 Gammaproteobacteria bacterium DTU040 | reverse complement strand
TGCACTTGGTATGAGTGTGCAATACCGGGCGTATTGCTGAGCCGCTCAAATAACTCTTGCTGCGCCACAGGCTCGACGAGACTGCTTTGCACCACAATGTTGTCCCACTCACCACTCACCGCCACTTCGGGGTCAAGCGGACTCAACACCGTACGCATATTTTTCACCAACTGGCGAACAAACTGACGTCTCACCGGACGGCTTTTAATGGTGATCTCAGCAAAGGGCTTAACGAAGATTTTCATAGCTGTACACAAAACGTTACGCACCCGCTAAGGACGCGAAAAAAGGTGCGCAAGTATAGCAAGTTCAGGCTTTTAGCGCGAGTAATTATGTGTTAAGGACGCAAGCAAAGCGCATTAAATAGGCGATACAGGTAACCCTATTGCAGCCTAGTAAGGCTTTTAAACGAGAGTAGGCTAAGCTGTTTATTGCCAATTCAACTGCAACAGCTGCCATTTTTTATCGTTTAACTGCCACACACTGCTGACTCGATAATGTTCAGCCCGCTCTGGAATAAGCCTTTGCGCGCCGGTAATGCCAACTTGCGCCGTACACAGACCGCGATCATAAAAGCCCTTATCTAACTGGCAATCACGATTAAGCACTAGAATATTAATGCTCTTATAACGCATAAACAGTCCCAGCATCTGCTGGCGAATTTCCTGTCGGCCATAGTGTTGCTGCGCTAAAAAATCGGTATGCAACTGCTGCATCACCGCGCTGGTTTGTTGGTTTTTGATATTTTCCTCCAGCTGGCGCGCAGCTTCTTCTAACGCATTTTGCGGATCTTTACTGCCACAGGCTAGCAAGCCCACTGTGAGCGCAGCCATCAATACCAACCTGCATGACTGGACAAGTTGCCGCCTAGCGAACGTTACTAAAACCATTGACCTCTGCCCGTTTTGCATCATTTAACTGCTCCCTATTTCTAAACTACCCTATAATCACGCATTATTTGCAATAATTGCCAGCCCTACACCGCGGCAACTTGCACAGCATACGCACTTAATAGGTTTTCCTAGCAACTATGGCTCTCCCAGAACTAACAGCTTTATTACCACACCGCGGTACAGCGCTATGGTTAACAGCAATTACTGAGCATGATCAACAAAGTATCCTTGGCGAGTGCCACCGGGATTGCCTTGCGCAGTTAACCCAACTGCAGAGTGCTTATTTTTTCGAAGCTGCTGCACAACTCTGTGCCGCACATGGTGCACTGTATACCAAACACAACTCACCCACTGAAGCCTACATCGGCAAACTGAGCAAACTAAAGGTGTATCAACAGGCCACGCCTACCGGCGGTCCTCTGCAAGTCAAAGCAACGCAGCAATCTGCCAATGAACTCAGCGCCGTTTATCTATTCACTGTCACCCAACAGCAGCAGGTACTGCTCGATGCCACTCTGTTACTGGTGTTAAACCATGCTTGAGCTTAGCCACCTTCACTACCGCTACCCTGACGCCGAACAGGATGCACTGGTCGATATCAACTTTAAAATACAGCAGGGGCAATGCATTGGCTTACTGGGGGCTAACGGTGCCGGGAAAACCACACTACTGTCGCTCATCGCACAGCTTATTACACCCAGCGCTGGGCAGTTACGCTGGCAACAGCAACCCAGTCTAGGGCTTGTACCGCAAACTCTGGCCTTCTATGCCAAGCTCAGCAGCCAAGAAAACTTACACCTTTTTGCCGATCTTTACCTGCTTAAGGGTCAACAGCGCCAGCAGCAGCTCAGCTTAGCTATCGAAGCGGCGCAGCTGGAATCGCTGCTGCATAAAAAAGCCGGTCAACTATCGGGCGGACAACAACGACGACTTAATTTCGCCTTAGGTATTTTAGCACCTGCGCAATTATTTCTATTCGACGAGGTAACCGTTGGTGTGGACAGCATCAGCCGCCAACATCTGTTAAACGCTATTAAGCAACTTAAACAGAGCGGTAAAAGCATCATTTACACCAGCCATTATTTACCCGAAATCGAGCAAATCACCGAACGCGTTATTTTGCTTAACGCAGGCAAAGTGCAGCTCGATATTGCGCTTGCCGAACAACCCAGCGCCCACAACCTAGTGATTGAATGGACCTCTGGGATACCTAACGAGTTAGTCAGGCTATGCCAGCAGCAGCAACTTGACTTTCAGCAACAACACAACAGCTTAATTATTCACGCCCTGACTCAGCCGCAATGGACAACCTTGCTCACACATATCAGTCACACCACGCCCGCACCCACTCGTATGAACTATAGCAAGCCGAGCCTAGAGCAGCTTTACTTGCAAGTCAGCGGAGGTCAGCTATGAGACTTTGGGCGCTAAGCATCAAAGAGTTGTTGCTGCTCAGTCGTGACTGGCATGCGCTGGGCGCGCTCTTTATTATGCCGGGACTGTTTCTGGTGATTATGGCCTTTGCCATGTCGGCCATTAATCAAGATGAACTCCCAGCGGTTAATCTTAGTGTCGATATCCCTAACCCGAGCCCTGCCAGTGCATTTTTTCTCGCTGCATTAGAGAAGCAATTACCACAAAGTCAGGTGCAAGCTGACACCTCCACCAACCAAATAACACTGAGCCCCACGTTTGCCGAACAACTACACGACAATCCCCATCAAGGGCCAAAGCTGTCGTTTCCAGCCAACAGCGACACGCTCAGCCGCCAGCGTATACGCAGTGCTGTAACCATCGCCTTAGCGCAAACCCGTCTATGGGACTTCTTAATTGACAGCGAACTTATCAGTGACAGTGCGCCCTTGGCAGAACAACTCCAGCAAGTGCAGCTGCAAACGCAAAGCGAGCTTGAGGAGTATCAAATCCTCAGCAGTGGCGCTGTAGGTAACCGAGCTAACGCCAGTCAAATGAGCGTACCTGCTTGGCTTATTTTCGGTATGTTTTTTATTGTGCTGCCCATGTCCAACAGCTTGCAACTCGAATTTCAGTCTGGCGTATTAGTACGTCTGCGCGCGCTACCTTTGGCGCAAAGCACCCTGTTGCTCAGCAAACTTATACCCTACAGCCTAATCAACATGCTGCAGTTTGTATTGCTGTTTAGCTTAGGTTTTTTTGCGCTACCCCTACTGGGTCTGCCCGCCCTTAGTATCCATGGCAACGAACTCGCCTATTTTGTTTTAGCTATTTGTATTACTAGCGCTTGCTGCTGTTTTGGCTTATTAATAGCCGCCGTTGCCAGAAACACTGAACAAGCTCTGCTACTCAGCGCTGGCAGCAACCTGATTTTAGCCGCCATTGGCGGTATTATGGTGCCCAAAAATATGATGCCCATCAGCATGCAGCACATCGCTGAACTATCACCTATGAGCTGGGCGTTGGATGCTTTTTTAACCCTGTTAGTCGGTCAGGGGGAGCTCAAAGATATCGCCCTCTGGTGCTATTATTTGCTCGCTTTCGCCCTATGCACTGGAGCTGCCGGCGTTATTTTGTTACACAGAAGAGTACAAAACACCCTATGGACAACCCAGAACTAGAACAACAGCTTAAGCAACTCATTTTGCGTGAGTGCGACAAAGAAGATGATTTTAATTGGCAGGAAATCGATACCCAAGAGCTTTTATTCGGCCAAGACAGCCGCATTCAAATGGATAGCTTGGATGCCCTGCAGGTTTCTCTAGCTCTGCAACAGCAGTATGGCGTGCGCATCGAAGGTGCCAAAGATGGTCGACGCGTGCTTGCCAGTATCGCCACTATCGCTGACTACATTCGCAACAACTCATGAGTTGTTATCTACATAGCCCCGTTCTGCACAGCTGTCTAGGTGAATCACTCGCCGAGGCTGTTGCGGCGGTGCACAGCAATCAGGCACCGCACACACAGCCATTCACGCTAAACGAGCGCTTGCTGGAAATACCTTACTTTGCACTCAAGCAGCAGCGCCAGCCTATTGAGCACCTGCAGCGTATTATCGAAGAGTTGATCAGCCACTACCAAGCTGATTTTAGCGATCAGCTATTGATTGTAGCCAGCTCCAGCCTCGATATTATGCTGCACGAACAAAATACGCGCACCAAAGCAAGCTTCAGTGCGGCCGATTCCACCCCGCTGAATCGCATTGCAAACCTGCTTCAACAACAATACGGTTTTCAAACCAGTCTTGTCATTAATACGGCCTGCAGCAGTGCCGCCAATGCCTTGCTGTATGGCACTTACTTGATAAAGCATCAACTTTACGCTGGTGTGACTATTTTAAGCTACGAGCCGCGCAGCACCATAGTGCAACAGGGATTCGCAGCTCTGGAACTAACCAGTCATAGCGGCCTTTATCGCCCTTTCCACCCTGATAGCGATGGCTTGATTTTAGGCGAAGTGTACGCGGCAGCCATGCTAAGCAACGAAGCGAAAGAACACAGTCTATGTCGAGTGCTTGGCGGCTACAGCGCTTGCGATACCACCAGCGTTACCGGCACGTGCGAAGATGGCAGTCATATTTATGCCGTCATACAACAAGCTTTAAACCAAGCCGGCTGTAAGGCTGAGGACATTGATTTAGTCAAACTGCACGGCACCGCCACTGCGGCCAATGATCGTGCCGAACGTAACGGTACACTGAGTTTTTTACAACAGGCTAATGCACCTGCTTTGTGCACACTTAAGCAATGGCTAGGTCACGGCTTAGGCGCATGCGGACTCAGTGAAACTCTGCTGCTTAGCGCCTGCTTACAACAAGGCTTGCTGCCCACGCCACGCCATGCTTATGTGACTGACACCTTTGCGCTGCAGCACAATCCGCAGTGGACTCAATCAGACAGCCTAATCTTGGCAAATTTTTTTGGTTTTGGCGGCAACAATGCAAGCTTGATTCTGCAAACCACTAGGCAGGAAAACTAACCATGCACGTCATTAGCGCCAGTCAGCTATCGGTTTCAACACGGACAAGCGACAAACAACTCAAAACCCTTTTACGTGAGCACTTCAGCAGTTTGCCCCGCCGCATTGACCGCCTTGCCTGGCAATCACTGCTCACAGCTGCGCCTTTAACCCAACATCTGGTTTCTAGTTGCGGAATTTATCTAGCTGCTGACTACCCCTCTGGGGATACTATGACCGGCTTGCTCAACAGCGTGTGCATTCAGAAGTTACAACCCAGACCTTTTGAGTTTGTTAACAGCGTCAGCAACGCCGCAGGTTTTTACCTAGCCAAACAGCTGGACGTACAAGGGCCGAACTTATTTATTAGCGCCGGCCCACAGGTATGGCAGCAACTCTTGCAATTGGCCTACTGTGATGTTCAGGCCAAAAACTGTCAGCAAGCTTTGTTGATTGTTTGTCGCGGCAACGAGCAAGTACAGCTGCAAGCAGTGCTGGTTCAGAACCAACACAACCAGCTCTTAGCTGCAGACAGCTTTGCACAACTAAGTAGCGGGCTTACTGTTACGCAATTGGTTTTAGACTAGCGATTATTTGCGCTTAGCCCAGCACGCGAGCTCTTTAAACAATACACGCTCGGCTTGGGCTATTGCCAGCAAAGCACTGCTTATCTCAGCTAAGCTTGGCTTTTCGGATTTCCCACGGCTGTGCTGCACACAGAGCAACGCAAACTGACGCCACTGATCGCCAATTGCGGTTAATTGTTGCGAGGCAGCGCATAAAGCCGGCTCATTTAACAAACTACCGGCTTCCTGCAAGAAACTGGCGTACATAAAGCGAAAACCAGCTCCCCCGGTGCCAATCTCCTCCTGCATACGCACTATATGGGTCAGATATAGGCGGTTGTATTTCTTCGCTTGCTCATCCAAGCCTGCAATTTTACGCGCTAAATACGCAATGCCACGAATACCAATCCAAGGCAGTGGTAAACCATCAATAATCCGGCTGGTGGATAAAATACTGCTACGGATCAACTTCTCCCAGTCAACTTCACTGGGCACATCTTCTAACCAATACAGCAAACCCTTGGCAGCCAGCGAACCTTTGGCAAAACGCGCTCTTTGTAGATCGTCACTGGCGCAGCGCACTGGTTGTTCAAACACGGGATCGCTAAGTAGGTACTCCTCACCTTCGCGGCCATAGGCAAGCAAGTTATGCGCGTTGAAGTGAAAACGCATTTCCGGTGGAAAATAGGGCAACCAAAACACCGAACTCTGCATGCCCACCAAACGACCTTGTTCCAGTGCTTGATCTAAGGCTTGCTTACCTGCTGCCGGGTTACTGAAAGTTGCGCTGTGTAAACGACAGCCCAGGCGTTTGCTTAGCGTTTTAATAATATGCTTAGGTGGCATGCGGTAAGCGATTAATGGCATACCGCTGAGTTTTACTAAAGGAATATAGGCAAAGGCAATGCCCGAGGATAAGCCTAGCGCCATCGGCTCGCTCATCGGCAACCCCGCATGGGTCAACAGACTCGACATCACCCCGCTTTCGCAGTGGGCACTTTGTTCGTGATTAAAGCTCATCCAGTTGACCTTGTTGATACGCGAGTAGTTGCTCCACAGGGAGTGAAAACGCTTGGGCGTAGCGGGTTAAAATCCGCACAGGTAATTGTTGATAAACCGGCACTTTAAAATGGCGACGAATACGCCAGCGCCACAAGCCAGTGCACTGCGCCAGAGCTAACTCATCCATCCGGTAGCGATACATCAAATAGGGCAGTACCGAGGTCTCGCCCGCCTGCCAACGCTGCTTTGCCTGCTGCTCAAGCACTTCCAGCTCAGCTAAGGCCTGTTGCGTTGCATAGTTTTCTGCATCCCAGCCAGCACTTTGTGCGCCTTGGTAGCAGCCTTCCTCATCCACCGCATACAGCAGTTTTTGATGGCCTGCATAAGCAGAGCTTTCCGTATCCTGCGGCACTTCATCAAGCTTCATTGCCAACCACCGTCAGCTGCATAAAAGCACTGGAAAAGCGTCCGCTTTCTGGCACATAACACAGCAAGGTTTCGCCAGAGCACAAACGGTCTGAATTAAACAACTCTTCTAAAATAATAAAAATAGACGCTGAGCCCGTATTGCCTTTACTAGTTAAATTGGTAAACCAGCGCTCGTAAGGAATTTCCAAGCCCACCTCACGCATACCATCAGCCAAACGCTCACGGAAAAACTCGGATGAGTAATGGGGCAAGAAATAATTAATTTTATCCGCCTGCAAATCACGCTTACGCATAATTTTGCGCAAGGCTTTGACCACGGTATATTTGACTATATTTTCATTGAGCAGTTTTACATCCTGCTTCACCGCCAACACCGAACGCGCATTGCGCTCTTGTGCGCTATAACGACTCCAACTTTTTAACTTGCCATTTTTATAGTCCGCACCTGCATACATACAGGCAGGCAACTCATTGGCAAAGGATAAAATATCCAGCCAGTCGATACGTAAACTCAAACCTGTTTGATTAGGCTGCTGAGACAAACGCACCGCGCCGGCTCCATCAGAGAGCATCCAGCGCAAAAAATCTTTTTCAAAGGCCAATTCTGGCTGTTTAGCCAACTGCTCAGCACGTTGCTCATACTCAGCACTAAAATTACTGGCACGCATGAGATTGGAAGCCACTTCCGAACCGCACGCAACAGCGTCTTGGCTTTGTCCCAACGCCACGCTCATCCATGCGTATTTCAAAGCGGTCATGCCGCATAAACAAATACCTGAGGTAGCCACCACCTCACACGCGGGATTACCCAACTCACCGTGCACCATCACGGCATGATTGGGCATCATCTGATCCGGCTGTGAGCTACTGGCTACCAAGCAATCAATCTGCTCCAGCGGCATAGCTTCATCACATAAACCGCGAATGGCTTCAGCGCTGAGCTGCGCATTGCTGTAACTGGGTGCTAAAGTCACTGGGTCAATAGCATAATGGCGTGAACGGATACCATTGCTGCGTAAAATGATTTTACGTGCCCGCGATGGCTTATCACCAACCATCCCCAAACGCTGCTCCATTTGCTCGTTACACACCGGCTCATGGGGCAGGAAGGCACTCACTCGATTGATATAGACTGCTTGTGTCACGGATATTCCTTGTCCTTATTCCCCAGAGGGTTGTGCAAAATAGGCTTTTTGCTCAGCTGTTTTTCTGCGCAATAGCGGGGATAGTATTTTTCTCACTAACGCACTAATGGGTACGACTGTAATGATCATGACTAACAAAAAGATCACATAAAACATTAAGCCCACACTGCGCGCCACACTAAGTTGCGGTCCCAATTTGCTGAGCAAACGGCTCCAAACCTGAAAACTGCGATTACCAATGCGCTCACTGGCTATCAGCTTCTCGTTAATCTGTACTGCCGCTAAACCACGCAACATGGGCTCGGTGATCGGCTTCGTATCAGCTAATAAGCGAGTCTTTATTGCCCAACCAAAGCGTTGTGCCGCACTGATATCTTGCTCGGCAATACCGGCTTTGGGCAACCAAGCATAGGCTTGTCGCTTACCAGTAAACATCCACATAGGAGTAGCTAAAAAGCTGGCAGCACTGCCGCAAGCATCGGTCAAAACAGCATTATCCACTAAACGGGCACCCAGCTGCTGTAAGCGTGATTTTACTTTTTCTTGCGCCATCAGCCACATATTTCGGCAGCCAATTAGCGTCATAACAGGCCTATCCTTTAGTAGCAGCCGTGCTTGTTCAGTCGCTAAAAAACTCGTCATAGGCAACGATGGTGATAAAAACCATACTTGGTATGCCAGAATAATGAGGTCGTAATGTTTGTCTATGTCCAGCGTAAAAGGCTGCAAAAGTTGTGGACGCTGCAAAACAGTTTCAGGGAAAACATGAAAGAAATGCCAAAACGGCCAAGGAAAAGGAAACTCCTCTTGCATTTGTAGCGTTAAATACTCAACCTGAATTTGCTCCTGCCCCAGTAATGGCGCTGTAACAGCATCTACCACTTTATTTAACTGCCCACTTTGTGAATAGTGAATCACTAAAACATGACGCATTNNCTGATTATAAGCCAAGCTTGGCTGTTGTGGATAAGTTTTCCTAGTTTTGCGGCCACACTGGTCATTGAGTTATCTGAACAACAACCGCGCGCTGTGATCCATGCGGCACTCTATGACCAGTCAAGCACGAACTGGGAGGCTCAGCCACTGCGAGCAGTGGAGACCACAAAAGAAACTATTGTTTTTACCGGTCTGCCCCCGGGGCGGTATGCAGTGCAGCTTTTTCAAGATATGAATGCCAATGGCCGTTTAGATAGCTCACGCAACGGCATCCCTAAAGAGCCGGTTGGTTTTTCCAACAATCCTTCATTATTTCGTGGCAAGCCTAGCATTGATAAGTGTTGGATTAACGTAGCAGAACCCTTGGTCACTGAAAACATCCGTTTTTTTGTGCGCAAACGCTACGCTAATACGGAGGAATAAAAAAAGGCGCACCCATTTATTTTAAACGTAGTGCGCCTTGCTTTTGTGCTGTAGGTACTATTGGTCTTACATTCCCAATAAGCGTGGCAAGCCCATGGACACCGAAGGTACGTAAGTCACTATCACCAAGAAACCCAATAAGATCATCAACCAAGGCATGGCAGCGCGAATTACCTGAGTAACAGGCATCCCTGTCACTGCTGAGGTCACAAACAGGTTGAGCCCTACCGGCGGAGTAATTAAGCCGATCTCCATATTGACCACCATGATGATGCCTAGGTGGATGGGGTCGATACCTAGCTCCATGGCGATTGGGAACAAAATAGGTGCCAAAATTAAAATAATGGCCGACGGTTCCATAAATGCGCCCGCTACCAGCAAGACTATATTAACGACCAGCAAGAACATCCACGGCTGCAAGCCCGCCTCCAACACCATGGCGGTAATTTGCTGTGGGATTTGTTCAGTGGTTAAGACGTGAGCAAACAGCATCGCATTGGCAATGATAAACATCAGCATAATGCTGAGTTTGGCTGACTCTAGCACCACTTTTGGCGCTTCACGAATGGTCATGTCTTTATAGACAAACAGCGCAACAAAAGCTGAATAGACTGCCGCTACGGCAGCAGCCTCGGTCGGGGTAAACAGTCCGCTATAAATCCCGCCAAGGATAATTACCATCAGCAGCAAGCCCCAAACCGCTTTATGTGCAGCACTTAGCCATTGGCGGACAGTGGCGCGTGGCATAGCCGGCAGGTTCTTTTTTACGGCAATGACATAGATAGCTATCATCAGTAGTACGCCCAGCAATAATCCGGGCACAACACCAGCCATAAACAGCGTACCTACAGATGTTTCCGTATATGCCGCGTAGACAACCATCACCACCGACGGTGGAATCAAAATACCAAGTGTTCCCGCGTTGGTGACAATACCAGCCGCAAAGGCTTGGGGATAACCTGAGCGCACCATACCTGCAATAGCAATCGAGCCTACGGCAGCGACCGTTGCAGGGCTGGAACCCGATAAGGCGGCAAACAGCATACAAGCCAAGACCGAACCAATCGCCAAACCACCACGAATATGTCCAACACAGGCGTTGGCAAAATCAATCAGTCGGCGCGCCACCCCACCGGTGGTCATAAAAGAGCCAGCCAACAAGAAAAATGGAATCGCTAACAGGGTGTAGTGTTCACTGGTTTCAAACAGCTTAATCGCCAGTGAGCTGACGGAGTCAGGGCTAAAGAAAATAATCGTTAGTGAGCCAGCCAAACCTAAGGAAATAGCAACCGGAACGCCAATCAACATCAGCGCAAACAGCGCAACGAATAGAAACCCAATAGTCATTACTGGCTCTCCTCGTTGCTGCTTAACTTCATCGCATCGGCGGCTT
>LFTS01000256.1 GCA_001513435.1 Gammaproteobacteria bacterium DTU040 | reverse complement strand
GTTGGCGATGAACTATTGCTTGATGACGGCCGTGTAGTGATGCGTGTTAAAGCCGTTACTGAGGACGAGCTACAATGTGTTGTTTTGCAGGGCGGCCCCCTGTCAGACCACAAAGGGGTTAACCGTCGCGGCGGCGGTTTAACTGCGCCTGCGTTAACCGAAAAAGATAAGCAAGATATCCTTTTGGCTGCTGAGTTAAAGCTTGATTACGTGGCGGTTTCATTTCCTCGTGATATGGCTGATATGCAGCTTGCCCGTGAGCTCTGTGTTGCGGCTGGCAGTCAAGCGTGGCTTTTGGCTAAAATTGAGCGTGCTGAAGCGGTTAAAAATGACGAAGTGCTCAGCGGTCTTATCGAAGCCAGCGATGCAGTTATGGTGGCACGTGGTGACCTGGCGGTAGAAATTGGTGATGCTGAGCTAGTAGCTATTCAGAAGAAAATTATTGCTGCAGCGCGCCGGCAAAATACTGCAGTGATTACGGCCACACAGATGATGGAGTCCATGATTAATAACCCCATGCC
>LFTS01000148.1 GCA_001513435.1 Gammaproteobacteria bacterium DTU040 | reverse complement strand
ATAGGCGCACGCACTAGTGAGTCGCAAATTCACCGCGAGATGGTGAGCGGGCTGGCCTTGCCGGTAGGCTTTAAAAATGGCACAGACGGCAGTGTGCAAGTAGCGATAGATGCGATGCGTTCAGCCGCTTACGGGCATCAATATATGGGCAGTGATGAGCACGGCCAAATAGCGTTGTTACAGGCAGCTGGCAATACGGATACGCACTTGGTGTTGCGCGGTGGTCAACATGGCACTAACTATGATGAGCTCAGTGTGCGTGCGGCCAGCTCAGCGATGGAGCAGTCTGGTTTGCAGCCCAGCATTATGGTGGATTGCAATCATGCTAATAGCGGTAAAAACCCTTTGCGCCAACCTGAAATCCTGAGAGATTTGCTCCAGCAAAAACTGTCGGGCAATAAAGGCCTGCGCGCTGTAATGATTGAAAGCCATCTTGAGGAAGGCAGTCAGGCTTTGGGTAAAAGCATGCACTATGGCGTGTCTGTTACGGATGCGTGCTTGGGTTGGGCTAAAACAGAGCGGATGTTGCTAGAGGCAGCAGAACAGCTCGCAGGTTGAAAGCGCTTTACGCAAGGTGAAAAGGGTTGCAATAAATGATGAGAATCATTATTATTTGCATATCAACTACATGAATGAGTTAAGACTATGTATGTTTGTCTGTGTAAAGCTATTACCGATGGTCAAATCCGTCAGCTCGTTGACGAGGGCGCACGCTCTTGGTCTGAGGTGCGCAAGCAGACGGGTTGTGGCATGCAATGTGGAAAATGTGCGTGCTTTGGTAAGCAAGTCACCCAGCAAGCCGTCAAGGACGCACAGGCTAAAGTGGCAGCTGGTTTAGCCTATGCCGTTTAGTAAGCGTTAGTTTATTTTTATCTATAGCTAACTCTGCTATTCTTGCGTGGTTCACTCAGATGTTAGAGGTACTACCATGCAAGGCGACCGTCAAGTAATCACCCACCTCAACCAAGTTTTAGCGCAGCAGCTCGTTGCGATCAATCAGTATTTTTTACATGCGCGCATGTATAAAGACTGGGGCTTTGAGCGGCTCGACAAGCTTGCTTATAAAGCCTCCATTGCCGTTATGTGCAATGCCGACGAACTCATCAAGCGCGTATTATTTCTGCAGGGTTTACCTAATCTGCAAGAGCTGGGTCGACTGCGTATCGGTGAGCATGTGCAGGAAATGCTCGATTGTGACATGCAGTTGGTCAAACAAGGTCATCAGACGTTATTAGCAGCCATCGCTCAGTGTGAGCAAGCCAAAGACTATGTCAGCCGTGAGCTCTTACAAGATATTCTTGATAAAGAGGAAGAACATCTGGATGTCTTGGAAACAGAATTAAGTTTAATGCAGCAGCTTGGCGCGCAAAATTATTTGCAGCAGCAAATGAATGATGAATAGTTGGAGCAGCTAAGGATGTCGAGCCTACCTTTGAGCCTAATTGTGGCCGCTACGCGTAATTATGTTATTGGGCAGGACAATGAGATGCCTTGGCATTTGCCTGAAGATTTACGCTACTTTAAGCGGCGCACCTTAGGCAAGCCGGTAATTATGGGGCGTAAAACCTGGGACTCGATTGGTCGCCCTTTGCCGGGCCGTTTAAATATCGTTATTACGCGACAAACGGATTTGCAGCTTGAAGGGGCTGAGGTGTTTACTGATTTATCGGCGGCCATTGTGCGCGCCGAAAATTGGGCTGCTGATCACGGTGCAGAAGAGGTGATGGTGATTGGCGGTGGACAGCTCTACCGCCAAGCCTTGCCCATGGCTAGTAAGGTCTACCTAACACGGATTGAAGCCGAACTTGCCGGTGATACGCACTTCCCAGAGTTGCCCTTTGATGAGTGGCAGCGCACGGATGCTCAACCTTTTGCCGCGCAGGGCCAAACGCCGGCGTATACCTTTGAGGTGTGGCAGCGGCGTTAATTAATAAGCTTTCTTGCTCAGCTGATTAGGCTGAGCAGCTTGCGTTGTAGGCGTCTGCATCCAGCAATTGTTCCAGCTCTGCTGGGTTATCGGGTTGTAAGCGATAAAACCAGCTCTGGTAGGGGTGGCTGTTAATGCCTTCGGGTGCGTCTGTTAAGCCTTCATTCACCTCAGTTACCTTGCCACTAACAGGGGCGTGGTAATCAGAGGCCGCTTTCACCGACTCAACTACCCCAGCGATCTGTCCGGCACTCAGCTGACTATTAGGCTGGGGTAATTCCAAATAAACAATATCGCCTAAAGCCTGCTGTGCGTGATCGGTAATGCCTACGGTGATGATGCCATCTGCTTCTAAGCGGGCCCACTCGTGAGTGGATGCGTAGCGTAAATCTGCAGGAGTCGTGCTCATTGGGTTATCTCCTAGTGAGTTAGTTGTTTTTGTTATTTGGGTCAAATTAAAATCTTACCGTGGCGAACAAAGCGCGGACTGACTACGCGCACCGGATACCATTTTTGTCGAATCTCTACTTCGCCGCGCTCACCGGTTTGTATAGGTACGCGTGCCAAAGCAATTGCTTTACCAATGGTGGGTGAAAAACTACCACTGGTAATGGTGCCTTGGCCTACGCCTTCAATACGTACAGGTTGGCCAGCGCGCAAAACCCCACGTTCTTCCAGTACTAAGCCCACCAATTTTTCTTGGATGCCGTTGCTTAGTTGTGTTTCCAGTGCGTTGCGACCAATAAAGTCGCGCTCTTTTGGCTCCAAAGCAACTACGTGGTGCATATTGGCTGTGTAAGGGCTATGGTTTTCATCCATGTCATTGCCCAACAGAGTAAAGCCGGCTTCTAGGCGCAATGTATCGCGTGCGCCAAGACCAATTGGGGTAATGCCATAACCGATTAATTCATTGAAAAAGTCTACTGCCTGATCGGCGGGCAACATAATTTCAATGCCTTCTTCACCGGTGTAGCCAGTGCGTGTCAGAAACCAATCACCATCAAAGCTGCCGTGATACGCAGCAAGATTTTGAATAATGTGCGCCCGGCTTGAATTAAGTACTTCGCTCAAGCGTTCAATTGACTCAGGTCCTTGAATGGCGAAATGCGCCAAGTCATCACGCAATTGAATGCTGACGGAAAAATTCTGGGTGTGTTGTTTAAGCCAGCCTTGAATTTTTTGGCAAGTCAGCGCGTTGGTAATGAGGCGAAAACCTTCAGCTGTGCGGAATACTATTAAATCGTCAATCACGCCGCCTTGCTCATTAAGCATAGCGCTGTAGTGACCTGCACCGCTGGCTGTTAAGCGGGCTACGTCATTGCTGAGCATCAAGCGTAAAAAGGGTTCGGCATCAGTGCCGCTGACATCCGTGATGCACATATGAGAGACATCAAAAACACCGCACTCGTTACGTACATGGTGGTGCTCATCAACCTGAGAGCCATAATGCAGTGGCAGTTCCCAGCCACTGAAGTCAATCATTTTAGCACCTAAGGCTAGATGCATATCATACATAGGTGTGCGTAATCCCATGGTAGCTCCTAATGGGCGTGACGGTAACAACGATACTACAATACATGTCGGATGAGCCGCTGCGCGTCAGGGTAACGTATTTGATTGGCGCAGCTTGATGACGTGCCTAGGGTTTCTCGCAAGCTTAGACTGTATTTCGAAGCCTGCCCAGTATAACCCTAAGCCGCTATGCTTCAAATCATTGTCCAAAGCGCTTAGCCGATCGACGGATAAGTAAAATAACGGGCAATAATCCTACCAAAACCAAGGTCAGTGCTGGAAGTGCGGCTCTAGACCACTCCCCTTCACTGGTCATTTCAAAAATACGTACGGCTAAAGTATCCCAGCCAAAAGGGCGCATCAACAAGGTAGCGGGCATTTCTTTTAACACATCGACAAATACTAGCAGTGCCGCTGACAATGTGCCTGGCATGAGTAAGGGCAGGTAAACGCGTCTAAACAAGGCAAAACTGTTAACCCCAAGGCTGCGAGATGCCTCAGGTAGTGAGGGTCTAATGCGCGCCAAAGCTCCTTCAAGTGGGCCGTGGGCGACAGCCATAAAACGAATGACGTAGGCCAATAATAATGCGCCAAGGCTACCCAGCAGAATGGGTTTGCCTGAGCCACCTAACCATTTTGATAGCGGAATAATCGCATGCCCATCTAAATAGCTAAAAGCCAACATGATGGCTACTGCCAGAACCGAGCCGGGCAGCGCGTAGCCTAGTGTAGAAAATCCGGTTAGCGCTTTCATGCTGTGTGTAGGGGTAAGGCGTTTAGCAAAAACCAAGAGCATGGCGGCGATAACCGTAAAGGCTGCAGCCAGTAAACCCAGGTAAATAGTGTGTGAGATCAGGGCGATATAGCGTTCATCTAGGTCAAAGCGGCCACGCTGCCAAAACCAAAATACCAGCTGGATAATAGGAATTACAAAGGCGCATAAAAAAACCAAAACACACCAGCCGGTGGCAAAAAACGCTTTCCAGCCTTTTAGGTGATACAGCGCTTTGCCACGCTGGCGTTCACTGCTAGGGCGGATGGCGCCGCGGGAGCGATGTTCAGCAAATAATAATAAAGCAACAAACAGCAGCAGCAAACTTGCCAACTGAGTGGCGCTAGATAGGCTAAAAAAACCGTACCATGTTTTATAAATAGCGGTAGTGAAGGTATCAAAGTTAAAAACTGACACCGCACCAAAATCAGCCAAACATTCCATTAATGCCAGCGCAACGCCTGCACCAATGGCGGGTCTGGCAACCGGTAAAGCCACGCGCCAAAACGCTTGCCAGGGTGATAGACCTAATACCCGCGCCGCCTCCATAAAGCCTTTACCCTGAGCTAAAAAGGCACTACGGGCCAACAGGTATACGTAAGGGTAAAAAACCAACACAAAGACAATAATGACGCCGCCGGTTGAACGCACGCTAGGAAAGCGCAGGCCCGGGTCAATCCATGTGCGTAATGCTGTTTGTACGGGGCCGGCAAAATCCAGCAAACCAACAAAAACAAAAGCCAGCACGTAGGCGGGGATGGCAAACGGCAGCATCAGAGCCCAATCCAGCCAGCGACGACCCGGAAACTCACACAGACTGGTTAACCAAGCTAGGCTTACGCCTAATAAAATCACCCCCAAACCAACACTGAACAGTAGCGTTACGGTGTTAAGCAGTAGCTGAGTCATTTGCGTTTCCCACAAATGACTCCAAATTTCACGATCAACCTGATGCCAGCTGAGCAGCAATACCACCAGCGGCAGCAGCACGAGCGTTGACATGAATAGGGCAATCGAATACCAGCGTAGCTGGGTAGGTTGAACCACAGGGAAACCTCGGGTTTGCTAATGGGCTACAAAAATAAGTCCCAGATTATACCCTGCTTGTGCGTGTAATTCAGTGCCTTAGGCACATTGCAAATGTTGAATAAACAGTTCGGCAGTCACGGGCGTGCCTAAAAAGTAGCCCTGTGCGTATTGACAGTTATGCTGTTGGACAAAGCTAAGCTGCGTCGCTTGCTCAACGCCTTCGGCAACCACATCGAGTCCTAGGCTGTGTCCCAGGCTAATAATGGCTTGCCCAAAGTTGCGGTGCACATCGTCATTGTCTTTTTGATTAATCAGCTGCTTATCGATTTTAAGGATATGTATGGGGAAGCGTTTTAAGTAGCTCAGGGAGGTATAGCCTAAGCCGAAATCATCCAGCGCGATTCGGACGCCAAGATCAGCTAATGCGCGTAATGATTTTGGGATAACCAAGCAGTCTACCTGTAGTTGTTCTTCGGTAATCTCAAGAATGAGCTGTTCAGGTTTGAGTCCTGAGATGGCCAAAGCGTTTTTAACTTGCTGGATTAGGTTTTTGTTTTTTAGCTGCGAGGGTGCAATATTAATGGCGCAGGCTAATTCTTGATTGTATTCCTGTTGCCACTGCCTAACCTGCTGGCAGGCTGTAGTTAAGACCCAACCGCCTACATCAAACAGTCCGCCAACCGTATCCAGCGTGCCGAGAAAGTCTTTAGGCTCAAGGCACTCACCCTGATAGTTCCAGCGTAATAAAGCTTCTACAGCAACCACTCTAGGCTGCTCTTCAGTGACTGCGAAAATGGGTTGGTAATGCAAGCTGAACTCTTGATTGTTGAGCGCACAAAGTAGGGCTTGCTGTTTAATCTGCTGCTTTTGCGCGTCACTTTGCATGCATTCTGTGTAAAGCGCGTATTGGGCTTTGCCAGCCATTTTTGCTTGATAGAGTGCTAAATCAGCGGCTTGTAAAATATCGGTGAGGTTATCGCTGTGGGGTAAGTCAGTGACACCGATACTGGCGCTCATGGCTAGACAATTATCTTGAATGTGCACAGGGGCTTGTAGGGCATCGAGCATGCGCTGCGCTACAGGCTTAGCGTCGCTAATCTGTACCAAGTCGTTGAGCAGTACAACAAATTCATCACCACCAAAACGGGCCAGATGATCGCCAGGGCGTAAGCATTGTTGCAAGCGACGGGCAATTTCAATCAACAGCATATCGCCAATATTATGGCCATAGTTGTCATTCACAAACTTAAAATTGTCCAAGTCAATAAACAACAACGCTGTTTTTTTACCTTGATTGCGTTCGTTATTTTGTACAGCTTCTTGCAGGAACTGGTCTAGGCGTGAGCGGTTGGGTAGTCCAGTAAGTGGGTCATGGAAGGCGGCGTAGGACATCTTTTGCTCATTTTGTTTACGCTCATGTATATCTGCCAATGTGCCTGAGATGCGCCTATTGCCATATTCATCTAGCTGCAACGTGCCACGAGTGAGTACCCAGATATACTCCCCGTTGCCTTGGCGAATGCGGTATTCATGGTCCAGAGAGCTGCTGCGGCCATTTAAATGGTTGCGAACAGCTTGGCGCAATAAGTGTCGATCTTCGGGGTGGATACGGTCATTCCAGTCCCGCGTGCTCGGGTTGGGTATCGCTTCACGCTCAAGCTTAACAATTTCAAGCCAGCGATCGGATAGATAAAGCACATCGTTTTTTAAATCCCACTCCCAAATGCCATCATTGGCGCCACGCATAGAGCGGGAAAAACGTTGCCGGTCTTCTTCGAAATCTTTAAAGCTGCTGGCGTAATAGCTTTCTAAAGCAAGGGAAATATCGAGAAATACGGCTTTTAGTAAACTTGAATACAGCTCGGTTTGTTGGTTTTGGCCGCAGATTTGTTCTAGCATGTGTTCAAGAAAGATACGGAATGAACCCAGATATTGATGCGGTTCAAGGCCAATTTTGTGGTGTACCAGGCCCACGCCTACGCGGTTGCGAATGAAGTCTTCATCTCTTGGTCCGTCCCACAGTTTTTGATAGTAGGCCTGTTTCTTTTGCGTCA
>LFTS01000169.1 GCA_001513435.1 Gammaproteobacteria bacterium DTU040 | reverse complement strand
GTTGTCAGTCTACGCGGCGATAGTCACGAACATTACGAAGTGTTGCTACGTTTAGTTACCCCGGCCGGTAAAGAAATTTCACCTACTGATTTTATGACGGATGCGATTAATGCCGGCCTCGCTGGAAAGGTTGACCGCTGGGTGCTGCTCAATGCCATCAAAGCCTTAACGGAGCACCGTACTAAGGGTCATGACACACGCCTGTTTATCCATATTTCCAGCGCCAGCTTACAAGATCCCTCGTTGCTTGCTTGGTTAACCGTGGTGCTAAAAGCAGCGCGTTTGCCTGCGCAATCATTAATCATACAAATTCGTGAAACTGACGCTGTAACCTATTTAAAACAAGCCAAGCAATTGGCCGAGGGTTTAATCAAGCTTGATTGCCAGATAGCTATTGTGCAGTTTGGTTGTGCAGTAAATCCATTAAATACGCTTAAGCACATGCAGGTTGATTTTGTGAAAATGGATGGCTCTTTCACCCAAGAAATCGCGGACTCAGCCAGCCAAGCAGCTTTGCTAGAAACTCTGTCAGAGCTGCACGCACAATCCAAGCAAACCATCATTCCTATGGTTGAATCAGCTTCCGTGTTAACGGTTTTATGGCAAGCGGGTGTGCATTACATTCAGGGCTATTATTTACAGCAGCCTGCAGTGAAAATGAGCTACGAATTTACCGCCGACGATAATTAAGCTCTTTTGTAGAGCAAACGGGTCAACCTACAACAAGCGCAAACTGCACAGCCACTTAGGGGAATGCATTTGCGCTTTGCATTTTAACTGTAGAGCAAGCCCGCATTAGCTGATTGCACTTGTGTACGCAGCCTGCTTAAACCACCTTTTACCTCTACTTTGCCGTGCAGTTTTCTTTTATGACAGCATTTCAGATTGGCTCATTCCCGTTGAGTAACAACCTTGTCCTAGCCCCCATGGCTGGCATTAGCGATCGTCCCTTTCGTGAATTATGCCGCCAATTAGGTGCGGGCATGGCTGTGGCAGAAATGCTCACCAGCGATACCAGCTTGTGGAACAGTCGCAAATCCAGCTTAAGATTACTCGATGAAAGCGATCCAGAGCCGCGCTCTATCCAAATTGCCGGCACCGAACCCGAGCAAATGGCCCACGCCGCGCAGCAATGCATTGCCATGGGCGCACAGATTATCGATATCAATATGGGTTGTCCGGCCAAAAAAGTTTGCAGCAAAGCAGCTGGCTCCGCCTTACTTAAAGATGAATTATTAGTCGCCAAGATACTGCATGCCGTCGTTAATGCGGTAGATGCACCCGTAACACTAAAAATCCGTACCGGCTGGGATCAGCACAGCAAAAACGCCCTACAGATAGCCAACATAGCCGAACAAGAAGGCATTTGCGCGCTTGCGATACATGGCCGCACCCGCGCTGATCGTTTTCTAGGTAACGCAGAATACGACAGCATCGCTGAAGTGAAGCAAGCCATTAGCATCCCAGTGTTAGCCAATGGTGATATAGATAGCCCCGAGAAAGCTCGCTATGTGTTGGATTACACCAAAGCCGATGGCTTGCTCATAGGTCGTGCGGCACAAGGTCGTCCTTGGATATTTCAAGAAATCAGCTATTTTTTGCGTACCGGTGAGAAACTTGCACCCAGACCGATAAGAGAAATAAAGGAGATCTTATCGGCGCATCTTGTTAAAATGCACGACTTCTATGGCTCTACCATGGGCGTGCGCATAGCGCGCAAGCATATACATTGGTATTTAGGGAGGTTTCCTGATGCCACGCTTTTACGCCGCGATATCAATCAAGTCGTATGCCCTGAGGCTCAACTAGACTGCATTGCGAACTATTTACAACGTCTTGAACAACTAGGCGTCGAACATGCAGCTTAAAAGCCTGATCAAGTATTAACAACGGAAAACCAAAAGTGACCACAGAACCAGCACCCTTTTGCACCTTTGCTACAGACGACTGCATGACACTACGCGCCTGCGTTGAACAAACCATGCACAACTACTTTGCCCACCTTGATGGCGCTGATGTGACGGATGTATACCAGTTCGTCCTTAGCGAAGTGGAGGCTCCCCTGCTCAAAACAGTACTGGAGCACGCTCAAGGCAACCAAAGCAAAGCGGCTGAAATTCTCGGCCTAAATCGCGGCACTCTGCGTAAAAAGCTCAAAGACTACAACCTTATTTAATGGCTCTGCGCCATGCAGACGTTATTCTGATTAATCCAGGAAGCTCCATGACTGATCAAACCCTAAAAACCCCCGTACGCCGTGCGCTTATCAGTGTTTCTGACAAAGCCGGCGTGGTTGAATTCGCCCAAGCACTTGACCAGCTGGGCGTAGAAATCCTCTCCACAGGCGGCACCTTTAAACTGCTACGCGACAACGGCATTCCCGCTGTTGAAGTAGCAGATTACACCGGTTTCCCGGAGATGATGGATGGTCGGGTAAAAACCCTGCACCCTAAAATTCATGGCGGTATCTTAGGTCGCCGTGCGCAAGATGGCGCAGTGATGGATGAGCACGGCATCAAGCCCATTGATCTGGTTGCCGTGAACCTCTACCCCTTTGCCGCCACCGTGGCGAAAGAAGGCTGCACCCTGCCCGACGCGATTGAAAATATCGACATTGGCGGCCCCACCATGGTGCGTAGCGCCGCGAAAAACCATAAAGACGTAGCGATTGTAGTAAATGCGAGCGACTACAGCGATATTATTGCCGCACTCAAAGACGGCGGCCTCACCTATGCTGCACGTTTTAGCCTTGCACTAAAAGCCTTTGAGCACACCGCCGCCTATGACGGCATGATTGCCAACTATTTGGGCACTATCGCGCAAGATGCACCCATTCTCAGCACAGAGAACCGCAGCGCCTTTCCACAAACCTTCAATGCGCAATTCATCAAAGCGCAAGACATGCGCTATGGCGAAAACCCGCATCAAGCGGCCGCGTTTTATGTGGAAGCACAACCGGCAGAGATCAGCGTAGCCACCGCCATGCAAATCCAAGGTAAAGAGCTATCCTTTAACAACGTAGCCGATACCGATGCCGCACTTGAGTGCGTGAAAAGCTTTGTGAAGCCGGCTTGCGTTATTGTTAAACATGCCAACCCATGCGGCGTAGCTGTGGTACCAGAAGCAGAGGGTGGCATTCGTCAGGCCTATGAGCTGGCCTATGCAACTGACACTGAATCAGCCTTTGGCGGCATTATCGCCTTTAACCGTGAATTGGATGGTGATACTGCCCAAGCCATTGTTGAGCGCCAGTTTGTTGAAGTGATTATCGCCCCAAGCATCTCTGCTGCCGCACGTGAGATTGTTGCCAGCAAAGCCAATATACGCTTGCTGGAATGCGGTCAGTGGTCCGAACAACGCAGCGCTGCCTGGGACTTCAAGCGAGTCAACGGTGGACTGCTGGTACAAAGTCGCGACATCGGCATGATTGGCGCAGAGGATTTACAGGTGGTCACCCAGCGTGCTCCGACGGAACAAGAAATCCACGATCTGATTTTTGCTTGGAAAGTCGCCAAGTTTGTGAAATCAAACGCTATTGTGTACGCCAAAAACCGCCAAACCATCGGCGTAGGCGCTGGGCAAATGAGCCGTGTTAACTCAGCTCGCATTGCCGCGATCAAAGCCGAGCATGCTGGTTTGCAGGTCGAAGGCGCGGTAATGGCCTCTGATGCCTTCTTCCCCTTCCGCGACGGCATTGATAACGCGGCTAAAGCCGGTATCCGTGCGGTGATTCAGCCCGGTGGTTCCATGCGTGACAACGAGGTGATTGCCGCTGCTGATGAAGCCGATATCGCCATGGTCTTTACCGGTATGCGTCACTTCCGACACTAATTGAGGGTTGCACATGAATATTTTAATCATTGGTAATGGCGGACGTGAACATGCGCTGGCATGGAAAGTCGCGCAAGACCCACGCGTCACCAAGATTTTTGTGGCTCCCGGTAATGCCGGCAGCGCCACAGAAGCCAAGTGCGAAAACGTCAACATTGGCGTTACCGAACTAGACAAGCTGGCGGATTTTGCTGAAACAAACCAAGTAGCACTGACCATTGTTGGTCCAGAAGCACCTTTGGTGCTGGGCGTAGTGGATACTTTCCGCGCACGTGGTTTGGCTATTTTTGGTCCAACGGCTAAAGCAGCGCAACTAGAAGGCTCCAAAGCCTTCACCAAAGACTTCCTTGCCCGTCACAATATCCCAACCGCTGACTACGCCAACTTCACCGACACCGAGGCAGCACTGACCTACGTGCGTGAAAAAGGCGCGCCTATCGTCATCAAAGCCGACGGTTTAGCCGCGGGCAAAGGGGTGATTGTCGCCATGACGCTCGAAGAAGCGGAATCCGCGATCATCGATATGCTGTCTGGCAATGCCTTTGGTGCAGCAGGTTCGCGGGTGGTGATTGAAGAGTTTCTAGATGGCGAAGAAGCCAGCTTTATTGTCATGGTGGACGGCGAAAACGTGCTGCCAATGGCCACCAGCCAAGATCACAAACGCGTAGGTGATGGCGACACCGGCCCCAATACTGGCGGCATGGGTGCTTACTCCCCTGCCCCTGTTGTCACCGATGCCGTATTCCAGCGTGTGTTGGACGAAATCATTTATCCAACTGTGCGCGGCATGGCAGCGGAAAACAATGTGTACACCGGTTTTCTCTATGCCGGCTTGATGATTGATAAAGCCGGGAACTCTAAAATCATTGAATACAACTGCCGTTTTGGCGACCCCGAAACCCAGCCTATTTTGATGCGTTTGGAGTCCAGCCTGATTCTGCTGATCGAAGCGGCCTTGGCCAAAGCCTTAGACAAAGTCCAAGCGCAGTGGGATCCACGCCCCAGCTTAGGCGTTGTGTTGGCCTCTGGCGGTTATCCTGCAGACGATTACAGCGCAGGGCACGCCATTGATGGCTTAGACGCTGCTGCCAAGCTGGATGGCAAGGTGTTCCACGCTGGCACGCGCCTAGAAGACGGCAAGGTGATTAACTCGGGCGGCCGGGTACTCTGTGCTACGGCACTGGGTGAAACAGTGGCTGAAGCTCAAGCCAAGGCTTACAACCTGGCGGAGAAAATTAGCTGGAAAGGCAGTTTCTACCGTAAGGATATTGGCTACCGCGCCATTGAGCGCGAACAGCAATAAACATCCTAGCCCGTACCTTTAAACCCGCCCTTCGGCGGGTTTTTTATAACTAGCGCCAAAATACACCGTCGATAACCTCACCTTTAGTCTAAACATCTAGGTCGATACTGCATTTATTGACTAGCATCATCACAAACACCCCCATAGCAGGCTAAAAAAGCGCTATAAACAACAAAGAATAAAGTGCAGGGGGATATTTATGGTGTTTATGCCTTGGACGAGCGAGCTGGAAATCGGTATAGCGGAAATTGACGAGCAGCATCAATGGCTTGTTGATCTAACCAATCAACTACATACCACAATGAGCCAAAGTGAACAGGATCCTGAGCGTATTGGTGAAGTGCTGGAGCAACTAATCGACTACACCATGAATCATTTTATCGTCGAAGAAGAGTTATTTGCCCGTCTGGGTTATCCAGAAACTGAAGCGCACAAAAGTCAGCACGACGCTTTTTGCAAACGAGTAATGGGGCTACTTGATCGTCACGATTCGGGCGAAACTGTTGGTGCTGAAGCGCTGGAGCTACTCAAAAACTGGCTTATTAACCACATCACTAAGGTTGATAAAGCCTATGTTGAATTCTTTCGGGAAAACAATGCACTCCATTAATGCACCACTTAAACACCATGACTTTGCTGTAAAACATGCGGGGAACCAATGACGTTCATGCCATGGTCGAAAGATCTTGAAATCGGAATTGAAGAAATAGACAAACAACACAGATGGCTATTTGAGCTAACCAACCGCCTGCATAAAATCATTAACAATAACGAAACACAACACCCTGAAATTCAGCATGCACTCGAACAGTTAGTGGATTACACCATGAACCACTTCATCATCGAGGAAGAGCTGTTTGAGCGTTTGGGCTATCCAGAAACCGATGCTCACAAAGCGCAGCACAATGTCTTTTGTCACAACGTAATGGATTTATTGATACGTCATGACAGCGGTGAAGTCGTCAATACAGAAATGCTTAAGCTATTAAAAGACTGGCTTCTGCATCATATCTGCGCGGTGGATAAAGCCTATGTGGCCCACTTTCGCGCGCACAAAGTAGCACCCGACCCCTTAACACCAGAGCCTAAGCCGGTAAATTAATCATCATCAAAGTTGTAGTTGCCGGGCGCTAAGTTATCAAAGCGCGTGTAGCGACCATGGAACATAAGTCGTGTGGTACCAATAGGACCGTTACGCTGTTTACCGATAATAATTTCGGCGATGCCTTTATGCTCGGTTTCCGGGTGATAAACCTCATCGCGGTACACAAACATAATCACATCAGCATCCTGTTCAATCGCACCGGATTCGCGCAAGTCAGAGTTGACTGGCCGCTTATTAGGTCGCTGTTCCAACGAACGGTTTAACTGTGACAAAGCCACCACAGGACAGTTAAACTCTTTAGCCAAGGCTTTTAGCGAGCGTGAAATTTCAGAAATCTCATTGACTCGGTTCTCACTGCTCCCGCCTAACTGCATCAGTTGCAAGTAGTCGACCATGATCAAACCAATTTCGCCCTGCTCACGAGCAACGCGTCGTGCTCGAGCACGCATCTCTGTTGGGCTAATTCCTGCAGTATCATCGATGTAAAGCTTGCGGCTTTGTAATAGCGCAACGGTAGAGGTAAGGCGCGACCAATCCTCATCATCCAGCTTGCCAGTACGCACACGTCCTTGCTCGATACGCCCTAGTGATGAAATCATCCGCATAACTAACGACTCAGCGGGCATCTCTAACGAGAACACCAGAATCGTCTTGTCCGATTTCATCAACGCATTTTCCACCAGATTCATCGCAAAGGTGGTTTTACCCATCGACGGGCGCCCAGCGACAATAACTAAGTCTGATGGTTGTAAACCGCTAGTTTTCTCATCTAAATCAGTAAAACCTGTTGATAGTCCGGTAATTTGCGAGTCGCTGTTATACAGCATATCAATGGTATCAACAGTGCTGGCTAGCAGCTGATTCAAGGCTATTGGCCCACCTGACTTGGGTCTTGCTTCAGCAATTTGGAAAATTTTACGCTCGGCCTCGTCCAGTATTTGATCACCCTCACGCCCTTTGGGGTAATACGCGGAGTCGGCAATCTCATTACTGACGCTGATTAACTGGCGTAATGTAGCGCGTTCTCGAACGATTTTCGCATAAGCACTGATGTTCGCCACAGAGGGTGTATTGGCAGCTAATTCACCCAAATAGGCCAAGCCGCCTGCTTGCGCTAGGCTGCCGTCTTTCTCTAAAAACTCAGCCAAAGTCACCACGTCAAAGGGTTCGTTACGTTCGGCTAGCGTGTAAATCGCGCGATAAATTAAACGGTGGTCATGACGGTAAAAATCACGGTCTATCAATTGATCCGAGATGCGCTCCCACGCACTGTTATCCAGTACCAATCCGCCTAGAACTGATTGCTCAGCTTCGACCGAGTGTGGCGGGATCTTTAAGGCAGCTGTTTCTAAATCATGTTGTTGGGGAGCTTGTGTCTCGTACATAGTCAAACCACTGTATTTTCTGTTCAAACCAAAGCGCTATTAAATAGCATTAGCGCAGAAAACAAAAGGCACGTATTCAACAAGAACACGTGCCTTTGTTTAAGCATCTCTACCTAGCCACTTAGACTGCGATTGCGGACTTAGTAATGCTACTCAGAGATTTCTTAAGCACATCACCTAGCAATTAACAGACTTACTCGCCTGCAACTACCAGTTTGATGGCTGCTGTAACTTCAGAGTGTAGCTGCAAGCTAATTTCGAATTCACCAGCTTGACGAATAGTGCCTTGTGGCAAACTAACTTCACTCTTCGCAACTTCTACACCAGTTGCGGTCAATGCGTCGGCAATATCTTGGGTACCAATGGAACCAAAGAGCTTACCTTCTTCACCAACATTAGCAGTAATAGTCACTACCAACTCATTGAGCTTCTCTGCGCGAGCTTGTGCCGCAGCCAGCTTTTCAGCAGCTGCTTTTTCAAGTTCTGCACGACGTGCTTCAAACAATGCAATGTTCTCTGCAGTAGCAGCAGTAGCCTTACCTTGCGGTAATAAAAAGTTACGGCCAAAACCGGCCTTAACTGTTACTTTGTCACCAAGTTCACCGAGGTTGGCAACCTTTTCTAGCAGTATGACTTCCATTTGAGTCTCACCTCTTGAATATTAATCTACACCGTTCGTGTCAGTCTGCATCTGCTTTAGATGCATGCAAGCCACGAAAATCAAACAAACTGTCAGCCAGAGCCATTATTACCAATAAAGGAAACAGCAGTTGGACAAAGAAAATCAAACCTAAATACAAAGCAATCAGCCAAAAACTACTCAGTTTATGCTTTGCCATCAAGCCGTGTACCAACGCCAGACCTGCAACCCCTAAAACAACAGCGCATAGAGGTGTTAAGCCCGCAATAACTATAGAAATGTTAGGTGCCAAAATCATGGCTGCCACTAAAGCTACTGCTACCAGCCTAGGTAGACGTATACGGTGAAACTCTTTACCAAAACCACCTGGGTTATACAAAATAGACTGCCAATAGCGCGCTAGCATCAAGCTCAGCAAACTCATAAATTGAATGGTAGCAGCCATTAGCCCAATTAAAACTGGCGCTAACAGGTTTTCCAACTTCAAAATATCTTCTGCTGAAAGCTCCTCGTACATACCCGACAACATCTGCGGTAGTGCAGCACTAATCGCCGTGACTAGTTCTGCTATGGGTTCTGCGAAGGTAGCCTGTAGCCCCCAAACACAGCCCAAACCGAGCAAAATACTAAAAATTAGCACTTTGAGCCAAGCCGATGTTTCACGTAACACCTGGGCTAATGCCAAAGTGCTACAAATCACCAACAAGGCTATAGGGTCGCCATAAACGGCCCATACTGCTGCGGGTATTAGTGCCCAGATCAATACAGGCGCTGCTTGTGCAAACCCTTTGCGCATCAGCACTAGGCCTGCCGCTGCAGCACTGAGCCAAAAAAGCACAGGTATCGCAGCAGAAATTCCTACTACCAGAATTGCCTGCATACGTCCGCGCATTATAAAATTAGCGAGTGGGCGCATGCTTTAATTTCCTTTACTAGGGTAAAAACCCTGAATTAACGATCGTGACTATCAGTGTACGGTAATAAAGCCAAGAAACGCGCGCGCTTAATAGCGGTTGCCAGCTGACGCTGATATCTGGCTTTGGTGCCTGTAATACGGCTAGGAACGATTTTGCCGGTTTCTGAAACATAGGCTTTCAGGGTGTTCAGATCTTTGTAATCGATCTCCTGAGTGCCTTCAGCGGTAAAACGGCAAAACTTACGACGACGGAAAAAACGTGCCATGACTATGTCTCCTTAATGGGCTGCAATTACTCGTCAGAGTCTTCATCGCTGTCGTCGTCACCATCTTCATCATCGGTGTCTTCAACAGTTTCAGTACGCTCACGACGCTCACGACGCTCACCACGGTTTTCTTCCGCTTTAAGCATTTCGGACTGCTCTGTAACCGCTTCATCACGACGGATGATCAGGTTACGTAGCACTGCATCGTTGTATCGGAAGCTGTCTTCCAGCTCAGCCAATACTTTGCTACTGCACTCAACATTAAGTAATACATAGTGGGCTTTGTGAATTTCGTTAATTGCATAAGCAAGTTGACGACGGCCCCAGTCTTCGTGACGGTGAATTTTACCACCATCTTCTTCGATCAGCTTGGTATAACGCTCAACCATGCCGCCGACTTGTTCGCTCTGATCCGGATGAACCAGGAACACAATTTCGTAATGACGCATAAAAGCTCCTTACGGGTTATAGCCTGCTGCAATACAGTCAGGCAAGGAGTGAATGAAAACCTGTTGTGCTGCAAAAAGCAGACCCAACAGGGGCGCACATCTTACCGAAAACGCACCCCAAGCGCAAACGCTTCCTTAGCTGTTTTTCACGCTCATGCGCTGCCGTTGCATTTCAAACAAACAAACACCGGTGGCAACCGACACATTTAAGCTACTCACGCTGCCATGCATGGGTAAGCTGACGAGGTAATCACAGTGTTCGCGGGTTAATCGGCGCATGCCCTTACCCTCTGCGCCCATCACTAACGCCATAGGACCTGATAAGTCCTGCTGATACAGACTGCACTGAGCCTCACCAGCTGCGCCAACAATCCATATCCCCTGCTGCTGTAATTTTTTCAGCGTACGCGCCAGATTAGTCACCGCCACCAAAGGAACAACCTCTGCCGCGCCGCAAGCCACCTTGCGTACAGTGGCATTCATGGTGGCTGATTTATCCTTGGGAATAATTACCGCATGCACACCAGCCGCATCGGCGGTACGCAGGCATGCACCGAGGTTATGCGGATCAGTAACACCGTCCAGCACGAGCAACAAAGCCGGCTGCTCGAGGCGATCCAACAACTCATCCAGCATGGGCTCACCCCACACCTGACTTGGGCTTACATAAGCCAAAACACCCTGATGCACAGCTTCGGTTTTTTCGTCCAACTGAGCACGGTCAACCAACTGAGGCGCTAACTTAGCCGCCTGCGCCAGCTCCATAATTGCCTGCACGCTAGCATCCTGACGGCCTTGCAGCAGATACAGTTGTTTGACTCGTTTGGGATGGTGGCGCAATAAAGCAGTAACTGCATGCACGCCATAGACTTGCTCTAAATCATTCATAGAAGCCTGACTTCCTCGACTTACTCACGGGCTTGCGCTTACTTTTCTTAGCCGGCTTTTTTTCTACCTTGGTAGCGCTCTTTGGTTTTTCCGCAGCGGCTTTGGCTTTTTTCTTAGTACTTGCACCGCCCGCCTGCATAGCAACCTTGCCTTTAGCTGGTTTAACTGGTGCTGCGTGCTCTGCTGGACTTAGCTCAAAATCAATCTTACGCTCATCCAAATCAACCCGTGCTACAACCACCTCAACCTTGTCGCCAAGACGGTAGCTGCGGCCACTGCGCTCACCTGCCAGGCGATGATAAATCGGCTCAAAGTGGTAATAATCACCCGGCAGTGCTGTAACGTGCACCAAACCTTCGACATAAATGTCATCCAGCTCCACGAAGAGGCCAAAACCTGTCACGGCAGTCACTGAACCGGTAAAAGTCTCGCCGATATGTTCCTGCATAAACTCACACTTGAGCCAGTTCACCACATCCCGTGTTGCTTCATCAGCACGGCGCTCTGTGACCGAAACATCCGTCCCTATTTGCTCTAGTCGTGCATAGTCATAGGGGTAAATCTTGGCTTTAGCTAAAGGTCCCGCACCCGCACGACGCACCAGTTCAGTTTGGCGGCGCGAACGAATAACACTGCGTACAGCGCGATGGTTAAGCAAGTCGGCATAGCGACGAATCGGTGAGGTAAAGTGCGTATAAGACTGATAATGCAAACCGAAGTGACCAATGTCTTCAGGACTGTATTGCGCCTGACTTAACGAGCGCAACATCACGGTTTGGATAATTTCGAAATCTGGCCGATCATGAATTCGCTCCAGCAAACGCAGATAGTCCTTAGGCGTAGGATCTTGCTTACCATTGTTAATGGACATACCAATTGTGCCAAGAAAACCGCGCAGTTTCTCTAGCTTTTCTGCTGTAGGTCCTGCGTGAATGCGGTACAAGCCCGGAATCTTGCTGGTACGCAAAAAGTCCGCCATTGCCACGTTAGCACAGAGCATGCACTCTTCAATTAATTTATGTGCATCATTGCGCTCAGTAGGCAAAATCTCCGCAATTTTGCGATCTTCACCAAAAACGATATAGGTATCACGGGTTTCGAAATCAATCGCCCCACGTTGCTTGCGTTGTTTGGCTAATGCCTTATACAGCAAATACAGCTGTTGTAAGTGGGGTAACAACGTGCTGTGTTTTTTGCTGGCTTGTCGACCTTCTTTGCTTTCAGGCTCAACCAGCATGGAGCTGACTTCATCGTAAGTCAGCCGCGCCTGTGACTGAATAACCGCCTCGTAAAAACAATAGCTTAAACGCTTACCCGAGCGTGAAAGAGTCACCTCGCATACCATAGCCAAACGATCAACTTTAGGGTTTAGCGAGCACAGACCATTGGACAGCTGCACAGGCAGCATGGGAATCACGCGCCCAGGGAAATACACCGAGTTACCACGTTTAGCTGCTTCTTTATCTAACGCCGATCCAACTTCAACATAGTGCGACACATCCGCAATGGCCACATACAAGCGCCAACCGTTTTTCTCATCAGCCACAGCGCAAACCGCATCATCAAAGTCACGCGCATCCGCACCATCAATGGTCACAAAGGGTAAATGACGTAAATCTATGCGCTTTTGTTTATCCGCCTCATCCACATCAGGGCTTAATTTACTCGCCTCTGCTAAAGCAGCCTTAGGCCACTCGTGGGGAATGTCGTAATTACGCAGTGCCACATCGATTTCAATACCTGGAGCCATATAATCCCCCAGCACTTGACAGACTCGACCCTGCGCAGGAATACGAGTCGTGGGCCAGTGGGTAATTTCCACTTCAACTAGCTGACCAATCACCGCATTATTAGCACAGCCCGGGCTGATAAAGATTTCGTTCTGCATGCGGGTATTGTCTGGAATAACAAAACCTAAACCGTTTTCTTCGTTATAACGTCCGACAATTTTTTCATGGGCGCGACTCACAACCTCAGCGACCACACCTTCAGGACGCCCACGGCGGTCTGTTCCGGTTACTCTAACCAGCACACGATCGCCATCAAATAGACGACGCATCTGTACCGGACCTAAAAAAATATCACCGCCGCCAGCATCTGGGATTAAAAACCCAAAACCATCACGATGCCCTTGCACGCGTCCGGCGATTAAATCCAATTTGGTCACAGGTGCATAAGCACCGCGACGGGTGTAAACCACTTGCGCATCACGTTCCATCGCGCGCAAACGCCGACGTACGGCTTCGATATCTTCTTCAGTATAAAGACCCAGCTCTGCACATAATTGCTCACGTGAAGCAGGCGCGCCACGTTGTTCCAAGTGCTGCAAAATCAAAGCACGACTTGGAATGGGGTTCTCATATTTTTGCGCTTCTAGCGCAGCCTCAGGATCGAGGGGGTGCCATTTGGCTTTCAAATTTTCTTTCCTTTTCAACCATTAAAAATTACAACTTTTTCTGACAGATTTTTATTATGTAGTACTTTACAAACAACAATCATGCACCTATAGTACACGCGCAATTTAGATTGTACACGACATATATGCGTGCCTAATCTAATGCTGCAATGCCCAGGTGGTGAAATTGGTAGACACGCTAGCTTCAGGTGCTAGTGCTCGCAAGGGCGTGGAAGTTCGAGTCTTCTCCTGGGCACCAATCATAATGCCAAAAGCCCCTAACCACGGGGCTTTGTGCTTTTTAGGGGTTTGCGATACCCCCAATTTGTTTTGCACTCTTTTGTTCAGCTCCCTACGCTAAATTTACAAAACCGGTCCTATTGTGGCGATGACGTTATGCCATATGCGTTGGTAATAACGCCATGCCAGCACCTCGGATAATGTGACCTCGTCAGATTGGTCAATGTAATGTTGTTGGCGCTCGGTGATCGCTCGGGTAATTGTTTCATCTT
>LFTS01000231.1:3231-4908 GCA_001513435.1 Gammaproteobacteria bacterium DTU040 | reverse complement strand
TCGAACCCGCGACCCCCGGCGTGACAGGCCGGTATTCTAACCAACTGAACTACCACTGCGCAATACTTTAAGGACAAGTGGTGGGTGATGACGGGATCGAACCGCCGACCCTCTGCTTGTAAGGCAGATGCTCTCCCAGCTGAGCTAATCACCCTTGTCTCTCGAAGTGGTGCGTATATTAGTGATCCATTTAGGGTTTGGCAAGCCCTAAACACGAAAAGATTTTTAAAGGATGTGAGAAAAGGAGGTTTTTTGTTCCGTTTAGCGGTTCAAAACGTTTTGCCTACATGTAAGCACTTGAATTTGTTGGTTATTGTGTTTTGCTGTTGGTTTTTTTGATTTTCTTGCCGATAAAGCATGCTGAAGGCTTTATTGTTGCAAAACAGCAACATGCACGTGTCAGTGACAAAACAAAAGCTGTGCTAGGAATAACGAAAGTATGACGCTGTAAAAAATGACAACAGCTAAAAAGAGTGGTTAATTATGTGACCTAGATCACTATGGCTGAATTTCTTTTATGGATAAGCAGCGCGGGCAATTATTTTAATAGGCGTAAGGACTTGTTATGAGTAATCAAGTTACTGTTAGCAAAGTTAGTGTTTTTCTCGTAGCAGCAATTAGCACAGGCTATTTGTTGTTGGTGGGTTACCTTAACTGGCCTTTTGTTTATGGCGTGCTGGTAGCGTTGCCAATTATGGCTTTGTTGTTTTTTAGCACCTCTGCAGCAGATAAGGCTGAGCAGAGTGCGCAAAAAACCAATGATGAAACAGAGCTGACACGTTTAGCGCAGGAGTTGTCTGAATCGACCACCACGAATGCGCTCACCGCCGCAGGTGTGAGTCACTCGGCAGTACAGTTAAGGCAGAAGCTGGAATCCTTGGTGCAGACATCCGCCAGCATTGAAGCCGGTGCGCAGCAGATGATTGTCACTGAACAGCAGACCGCGCAGTTAAGTGAAAGCGGTTTGGAAGCTGCTAGTGAAGTGCGTGAGCATAGTGAGTCGGGGCAGGCGGGATTGCATAAAAGCATTGCCGGCATGCAGCAGTTGAGTCAGCAGGCTATTGAAAACAGCGCGTTGGTTGATAGCCTGAGTCAACGCAGTAAAGAAATTCAACAAGTCACCTCGGTGATTCAAGAAATTGCCAGTCAAACCAACCTACTAGCACTGAATGCGGCGATTGAAGCCGCGCGTGCGGGAGAGTACGGTCGCGGCTTTGCTGTAGTGGCTGATGAAGTACGCAGTTTAGCCGGTCGCACTGCAGCAGCCACTGAAGAAGTGGACACCATGGTGACCGACATTCAACGCCACACGACTCAGGTAGCAGAGCAATTACAACGATTGATGGCTGAGCTAAATGATAGCGTCGGTTTGGTCGAAACAGCGGGCGAGCAACTGGATACTATTACGCGATTAGCGACTAACGTTGAGGCGCAGATGTCAGAAATTGCTGGCGGCACTCAAAATAACCGTTTGCGTTTGGATGAGTTATTTGGCTCGGTGGCCACTATGCGTCAGGATTTATCAGTTAGCGACGTGCAAACGGAGCAGCTGAGCCAAGCAGCCTTGTCGTTAGAAGAGCAAACCGAACGTATTAGCGAACGTTTATCAGAAATTAGCCTGTCGCAGTACCACCAAGATGTGTATCAGCTAGCGCGTGATGCAGCAGAAGCCATAGG
>LFTS01000231.1:0-3128 GCA_001513435.1 Gammaproteobacteria bacterium DTU040 | reverse complement strand
AACACGCACCCACAGAAGTATCGCACAAGCTTCGATAATTATACCGATATGGTATTGCCGGAAATCCAAGAGCCTGTTTTGCAAAAGCACCCAGGCGCAGTGTTCGCTATCTCGGCCACTCAGGAAGGCTATATTGGTACGCACAACACCCAGTACAGCCAGCCATTAACGGGCGACAAAGAGCGCGATTACTTAAATAACCGCACCAAACGAATTTTCAATGACAAGGTCGGCAGCCGCAGCGGCAATCACCAAAAACCATTACTCTTGCAAACCTACATTCGCGAAACCGGCGAGCACATGCACGACCTCTCCGTGCCTATCTATGTGCACGGCAAACATTGGGGTGGGTTTAGGATTGGGTATCACCCGGAGCGGAAGTAGATACCCTGTTGGAGCCAGCTTTTGCGCGAACCGTATTAACCTACAGCGCTGTAGGGCGGATTAGTCTCAGGTGCAGTGCTTAAGATGTGCAGCGTCTGTAGACCGTCTGTTAGGCTGTACAGCTTTTTAGCATTTCACTGGTTGAAAGTATTTTCCCTTCCCTTCAAGACTGAGCGCTCGGCTTCACTGATAATAAAGCTGCTAGCTGAATGTAAAATTAATCAGCGTCGACTAGAGTGCGGTGCTTGTGGTATACCAATCGCACGCGCAGGCATTTGCCATCATCAAGAAGAGCAGCAAGCACATCAAGCTTCATGCTAACTGGGTGCTTGAGGGCTAACAGCTAGAACGGTAGTGTTCGGCTTGGTTGGAGCCGAAAATACACGTAGCAGAAAGCAAAAAAGAACTTTGCTTTATATGTTAAAAAAAAATTAAAGTTTTTTTAACCCAGACCGATAAACTAATCAAGCAAGTATGATTTCAAACTTAAGGCACGGTACTCACGGTACTTAAGCTTTTTAATGTAAAACGTCCAGTGGAGGACAACATCATGGCACTATCCGTTAATACTAACGTTTCCGCGTTAAACACTCAGCGTAACCTAAACGCATCTACCAATCAGTTGTCTGTATCTTTGCAGCGTCTTTCTACGGGTTCGCGTATTAACAGCGCTAAGGACGATGCCGCGGGTTTACAAATTGCTAACCGCTTGACCAGCCAGATTAACGGTTTAAACGTTGCCGTTAAAAACTCTAACGACGGTATCTCAATGGCGCAAACTGCTGAAGGTGCGCTTGAGCAGTCTACGTCTCTTTTGCACCGTATGCGTGACTTGGCGCTGCAAGCAGCTAACGGCTCTAACAGTGCCGAGGAGCGTAAAGCGCTAAACGGTGAAGTAGACCAGTTGAAAAAAGAACTGGATCGTATTGCTAACACCACTAGCTTCGGTGGTAAGAAATTACTTGACGGTAGCTTTGGCACCACCACCTTCCAGGTCGGCGCTGCTGCCAACGAAACCATTAGTGTCAAAATTGATGAAATGAGTTCCAAGTCGCTGGAAGCGACCATGTATGAAGCTAAGAATATTAATGTTGATACAGGAACCGCAGCAACAGTAAACGGCGCTAAGGTTTCATCAGGGATGGTGGCCATTCAGGTAGCAGTGGGTAAGGCGGGTGAGACTAAAACCTATAGTGTTAAAGTCGATGACGTAGAAGATCAGAAAGGTCTTAACCAAGCAGTATCCACCATGATTAACGATGCCAACATCGGTGTGGGAGCTTTCGTTGGTGAAGATGGTGCGATTTCACTGGTAAGCAGCGCTTCTGGTGGTACCAGCGTCGGCCAAGTGAGTGTCACAGTTGGTAAAGTGGTTCAAGCAACTAACGGTGAGAAAACGGATGCTGAGTTGAAAGCTACGGCGGAGAGCGCAGATACAGATGGGGGTCTTGAAAACGGAGTCGTAATTAGTGATAAAATGGAGCTGGAAAAGCTCACAATTCAGGACATGGATCTGAGTACTGTTGATGGGGCGCAGCGCTCAATCATCGCCATCGACCAGGCCATCCAGTCGATTGACGCCCAGCGTGCAGACCTCGGTGCGATGCAAAACCGCTTCGAGAACACCATTTCTAACCTGCAGAACATCGCAGAAAACGTCTCGGGTGCTCGTGGTCGAATCAAAGACACTGACTTCGCCTCAGAAACTGCCAACCTAAGTAAGCAGCAGATTCTGCAGCAAGCCGGTACCGCGATTCTGGCGCAGGCCAACCAACTGCCACAAGCAGTCCTCAGCCTGCTGCGTTAATCGCAACAGCAACAACAAAAAGGGTCGCCCAGTGCGGCCCTTTTTTGATCTTGCTGGAGCACAATCTTTGTGCGATTAGAATTTACCAAAATCGCGGAAAGCCTCGTACTTTGAGTGCGAGGATGGATAGCGAGGGCGGCGTAAGCAGCCCCTAATAGGTTGTTCAAGTCTTTGCAATATAGGTTGGTACTGGTATTATATACAGCATGATAAAGCACACCAAAACATTAAAAGTTCGCATTCGAGATAAGCACCGACCACTGCTAAACAGCATGGCTCGAAGTGTCAATTTCGTCTGGAACTTTGTCAATGAATTAAGTCAACGCTCGATTAAAGAGCGTGGTGTGTTTTTGTCGGCCTATGATGTTCAGAAATATACCAATGGCGCAGGTAAGGACTTAGGGCTACACAGCCAAACAGTGCAGCGTATTGCAGTTGAGTACACTACGCGCCGCAGACAGTTTAATAAGGCGCGGTTGAATTGGCGCAAATCGGGTGGTGCCAGGCGTTCACTTGGCTGGATTCCCGTTAATACGGCTGCGGCACAGTGGAAAAATGGTCAGGTCTACCACAACGGCCACTACTTCAACGTGTGGGACAGTTTTGGCTTGAGCCAATACAAGTTTCGCTCTGCCAGTTTTAACGAGGATGCCCGTGGCCGCTGGTACTTCAATGTGGTGGTGGATGTAGAAGCCGAGATACCAGCAGGACAAGACCGTATCGGTATTGACCTTGGCTTAACCGACACAGCCACCTGTTCGGACGGCACAAAGCTGGAGGCGGGTCGCTTCTATCGCGGTCTTGAGGAAAAATTAGCCATAGCACAACGGGCGAGAAATAAAACTCAAGTCAAAACCATTCACGCCAAGATTGCTAACCGTAGAAAAGATACGCTGCACAAGTTCAGTCGCACGTTGGTCAACCGCTGCGGCGAAAT
>LFTS01000141.1 GCA_001513435.1 Gammaproteobacteria bacterium DTU040 | reverse complement strand
AAACTAAAAGTGGTTAGCGGCAATTTTGTTGCGGCTAAGCCTTGCGGTGTTATTGACGGTGTTGATTACCAGCATACCGGTGAAGTGCGCCGTGTCGATGCTGAAGGCATACAGGCGTTACTGGAGCAGCGCAACATCGTGCTACTGCCCCACTTGGGCTATTCGCCCACCGGTGAAGTATTTAACCTTGCCTGTGAAGACGTAGCCACCCAAACCGCCATTAGCCTGAACGCCGACAAGCTTATTTTGTTTACAGCTGAGCAAGGCATACTGGACGAACAACAGCAGCTGATCCGCGAACTCAAGCTAGAGCAAGCCATTGAACACGCCCAGCAATTTGCTAAGCAATCCAACGTTTCAGCATTGCAGGCCGCCATCTCAGCTTGCCAGCATGACGTGTCACGCAGCCACATTATTAGCTACCAGATTGACGGCGCGCTTTTGTCAGAACTGTTTACCCGTGATGGTTGCGGCACTCTGGTTGATCAAGGCCATTTCGAGCAAGTGCGCCAAGCGGGTGTTGAGGATATTGCCGGGTTAGCCGCACTGATTCGTCCACTCGAAGAACAGGGTGTGTTGGTCAGTCGTCCGCAGGATTTATTGGCACAGGAGTACGCCTATTTTACCGTAATCGAACGTGACGGCCTGATTATCGCTTGTGCGGCTTTATACCCTTTTGTGGAAGAAAAAACTGCCGAGCTGGCTTGCTTAGCGGTACATCCCGACTACCGTCACGGCGGTCGTGGCGATACCCTGCTTGAGCACCTAGAAAACCAAGCTAAGCGTTTGAATTTAAATTCTTTATTTGTACTTACTACACGCACAGCGCATTGGTTTCAAGAGCGCGGTTTTGAGCCCTGTTCAATAGAGCAGCTACCACAACAAAAAGCGGCGCTGTATAACTACCAACGTAATTCTAAAGTCTTTAGAAAAAGCATTTAAAGGTTTTATTCTGGTGGCTAGATGGGGTATAAACTAACCATGTGGTATTTTTGACGCACTTAGCGCGCCGAAGCCACCACGCAATGCAGTACTTCATTCCCCTTGTAACCGAGCAAAGCGTGTTACGTAAAACCAATGTTTCACGTAACGTCTCAAGCTAACCTCAGGAGAAAAAACATGTATAAAAAAACCCTAGCGGTGGCCTTCTCAGCGGCACTAGCCAGCACTGCCCTAACCGGTGTTGCTCAAGCTGAAGACAATTACGTCACCATCGGTACAGGCGGTCAAACCGGCGTTTACTATGTAGTCGGCCAATCCATTTGCCGTTTTGTTAACCGCGACACCAAAACCCATAACATCAAATGTAACGCACCGGCCAGTGGCGGCGGTGTAGCTAACGTCAATGGTATTCGCAGCGGTGAATTTAACTTTGGCGTGATGCAATCCGATCACCAATACAAAGCAATGGAAGGTTTAGCACCTTTTGCTGCTGAAGGTAAAATGGAGGACATACGTGCGTTATTCTCCGTACAGGGCGAAGTGTTCACCGTATTGGCGCGCCGTGATGCCAATATCGCTAAACTCGACGACTTAAAAGGTAAGCGCGTTAATATCGGTAACCCAGGCTCTGGTCAGCGTGACACGCTGGAAGAAATCATGGAGAAGAAAGGCTGGGAAAAGTCGGTTTTCTCATTGGCTGCTGAATTAAAGCCAGCTGAGCAAGCCAGCGCACTTAACGATAACAACATCGACGTTATGACTTATTTTGTAGGTCACCCTAACGGCTCTATCCAAGAAGCCACTACTACTGTTGACGCTGTTTTTGTTCCTATCGAAGGTCCTGAAATTGATGCGCTACTGGCAGAAAAAAGCTACTACACCAAGGCGCAAATTCCAGGTGGCATGTACAAAGGTAATGACAAACCAACGGCTTCTATCGGTGGTAAAGCGGTACTATCCACCAGCGCTAAAATTAGCCCAGATGTGGTTTATCAGGTAGTTAAGTCTGTGTTTGACAACCTTGACCGCTTCAAGAAAATCCACCCTGCATTCAATGACTTGGATGAGAAAGAAATGATTAAGGCGGGGCTTTCTGCCCCTCTACACGAAGGCGCTATTCGTTACTATAAAGAACGCGGCTGGATGTAATTCGCATAACCGGGCGGCTTCTTTAATTGATTAGAGAAGCCGTTCTTTCATTTCCAAGGTGGTAAATATGTCTAGCACTGAGCATATTAGCGCAGAAGAATTAATTGCGCAGGAATCAGGCGCTCGCTCTCCCCAAGGCTTAATGAGCATTCTCATTGCAGCAATTGCCTTAAGTTGGTCTTTGTTTCAATTATGGATCGCCTCACCTTTGCCCTTTATTTTTAAATGGGCTGTGCTAAACGACACCGAAACACGTTCCATCCATTTATCCTTTGCACTGCTGTTAGCTTTTTTGGCCTATCCGGCTTTTAAACGATCGCCTCGGCATTACATCCCCATCACCGACATCGCTCTGGCATTGCTAGCGTTAGCCAGTGCGGCCTATTTATTTGTTTTTTATCAACACCTTGCTTTACGTCCCGGCACTTTAACAACAGCCGACTTTGCGGTTGCTTGCTTGGGTATTCCTTTACTGCTTGAGGCTACTCGGCGCACCTTAGGTCCGCCCTTAGCTATTATTGCGCTGCTCTTTCTAATATACAG
>LFTS01000093.1 GCA_001513435.1 Gammaproteobacteria bacterium DTU040 | reverse complement strand
TCTCTGGTGCGTTTTTTAACGCGTCAGGGCTTGCCTGTGGCTGCTGTAGATACCCGCGAACAGCCGCCAGAGTTGGCTGTTTTGCAAGCTGAGTTCCCACAGGTAGAGCTGCACTGCGGCTCACTGGCAACTCCTTTATTGGCACAGGCACAGACACTCTACGTCAGTCCGGGTTTGGCTTTGGCGCAACCTGAACTTCAGGCTGCACTGGCGCAAGGCGCTCAGTTATCCGGTGATGTGGATCTGTTCTTACAGCACGCGCAAGCGCCGGTAATTGCTATTACTGGTTCGAACGCCAAAAGTACGGTGACAGCTCTAGTGGGTGAGATGGCTCAGGCAGCCGGTATGCGCGTGGCAGTGGGTGGCAACATTGGCACGCCGATACTGGATTTGCTCGCGGATGAAGTTGAGCTTTATGTGCTAGAACTCTCTAGTTTTCAGTTAGAAACCATTCGCCATTTACAAGCTGAAGTGGCGGTGTGCTTAAACATCAGCGCGGATCATCTGGATCGCTACCGTGATTTGGCTCATTACACCGAGGTGAAGTTGCAAGTGTATGCGCAGGCAAAAAAGGCAGTGATCAACCGTGATGATACAGCCGCGAAGCCGTTGCAGTTGCCCGAGTCGACGCTGAGTTTTGGTTTGGCTGAGCCAGCGACAGGGCGGTTCGGTTTGCGCCGTTTAAACAATGAGCTGTATTTGGCTCAGGGTGATACGCAGTTACTGGCGGTCTCCGAGTTAAAAATACGTGGCACGCATAATTACAGCAATGCGCTGGCGGCACTGGCACTGGGTCAGGCGGCTGGCTTGCCGATGGCAGCCATGCTGCAAGCACTACGCACCTTCTCAGGCTTGGCGCACCGTTGTCAGTGGGTGGCGCAAAAGCAGGGCGTGCAGTGGTACAACGACTCTAAAGCCACCAACATTGGCGCGACCTTAGCAGCCATCGAAGGGTTGGCCCAGCCAGAGCACAAGCTAGTCTTGATTGCCGGTGGTGATGGCAAGGGTGCGGATTTTAGTGAGTTGGCAGCAGCGGTTGGGGCGCATTGCCGTGCCGTCATTGTGCTGGGGCAAGATGCGCAACGGATTGCACGCGCATTAAGTGCTACCGGCGTACAGATCGAGCCTGTTAGCAGCATTGAACAGGCAGTAGCGCAGGCTGCTAAAGTCGCACAAGCCGGCGATAGCGTTTTGCTTGCGCCCGCCTGTGCCAGCTGGGACATGTTTGAAAATTTCGAACAGCGCGGTGACATGTTCGTACAGGCAGTGGAGGCATTAGCATGAAAGAGTTGCTGAGCATACTGCTACAACGAATCCCCAAGTCACCTTGGCTCAACCAGTACAGACGTGTGGACCTTGATTACTGGTTGCTAGGGAGCTGCTTGGCCTTGCTTGGTTTGGGGCTGGTGATGAATGCATCCGCGTCCTCTGCCGTGGCGATGGAGCACCATAAGGATTTGTATTACTACTTCTCACGTCACTTGGCTTTCGTGGTGATTGGCTTGCTGGCCGGAGCGGTGGTTTTACTGCTACCCATAAAATTTTGGTTGAAAATGAGCTGGCCGCTCATGTTGCTAGGTTTTGTGTTATTGGTTTTAGTCTTTGTGCCCGGTATCGGTCATGAAGTAAATGGTTCTAAGCGTTGGCTTAATTTGGGCTTTATCAAGCTGCAGTCATCTGAGTTGGCCAAACTCTTTATCGTATTTTTTATCGCTGGGTATTTAGTACGTCATAAAAAAGAACTGCAGGAAAAGCTGCTGGCATTTCTGAAGCCGCTGCTATTTTTACTGCTGTTTGGCGTCCTGCTTTATAAAGAGCCGGATTTTGGCGCAACGACCGTGATGGCGAGCAGCATTGTGCTGATGATTTTTCTGGCTAATGTGAGCTTAAGGGTGGCGATACCGCTACTGCTTATTGTGGTGGTTCTCGGTGGTTGGTATGTAACGGCTGAAAATTACCGTTTAGCGCGCATTACGAGCATTGCCGATCCTTGGCAGGATCAGTTCGGTACAGGTTATCAGTTGACCCAAGCACTTATTGCCTTTGGTCGTGGCGAGTGGTTTGGCACCGGGCTGGGTAACAGTATTCAAAAGCAGTTTTATTTACCTGAAGCGCATACCGACTTTGTTTTTGCCGTCATGGCTGAGGAGTTGGGTATTTTTGGCTCGTTGCTGACCTTAGCTGTGTTTGTGTTTATCTGCGTGCGTGCGCTGCAAATAGGACGCAGAGCAGAAGGCGTCAAGCACTACTTTGCCGCCTACAGCGCTTACGGTATCGCGATGATTTGGGGCGCGCAAAGTTTTATCAATATTGGTGTCAATCTGGGTTTGTTACCCACCAAGGGTCTCACTTTGCCTTTTGTAAGCTATGGCGGTAGCTCGTTGGTGGTGTGCTGTGTAGAGCTAGCGATTTTGTTACGTATCGAATGGGAAATAAGACAAAGCCTTATCCGTCAGCAAGGTGGAGCCGTTATGTCAGTGCGTGAGCTGACCTCTTTAGCTAAAGGAGTGGGTTATGCGCGCTAATATTTTGATTATGGCCGCTGGAACAGGTGGGCATGTCTTCCCTGCATTAGCCTGTGCGCAGGAGTTTGTGGCGCGTGGTTATCAGGTGCAGTGGCTCGGTGCTGGTCGTGGTATTGAGTGTCGCGTTGTCCCTGAGGCTGGCTTTGCTTTGCACAATGTGTCTGCAACAGGCTTGCGTGGTAAAGGATTGGTTAAATTAATTAAAGCGCCATTTCAGTTATTACGCGCTTTATGGCAGTCCTACCGATTGATTAAACAAATTAAACCGGTTTGTGTATTGGGCATGGGTGGCTATGTCACGGGTCCGGGTGGATTGGCTGCGCGCCTTTGTGGCGTG
>LFTS01000052.1 GCA_001513435.1 Gammaproteobacteria bacterium DTU040 | reverse complement strand
GGAATCGAACCCCCAACCTACGGTTTTGGAGACCGTCGCTCTGCCAATTGAGCTACTGGCCTAGATATTTTCTAGGTCGGCTATTATGCCGACCTAGATCTAGTTGTCAAGCTTTAAGCAATAATTTTTGCTACAACACCAGCGCCAACGGTACGGCCACCTTCGCGAATTGCGAAGCGTAGACCTTCTTCCATAGCGATTGGGTTGATCAGGGTAACGTCAAGTTTAACGTTATCACCTGGCATTACCATCTCAACGCCTTCTGGCAACTCACAGCTACCAGTAACGTCTGTAGTACGGAAGTAAAACTGTGGACGGTAGCCTTTAAAGAAAGGCGTGTGACGACCACCCTCTTCTTTGGACAGTACGTACACTTCCGCTTCGAACTGAGTGTGCGGCTTGATAGTGCCCGGCTTGGCCAATACTTGACCACGCTCAACCTCTTCACGCTTAACACCACGCAACAGAACACCAACGTTCTCACCTGCGCGACCTTCGTCAAGCAGCTTACGGAACATCTCAACACCGGTACAGGTAGTTTTGGTGGTGTCTTTAACACCAACAATTTCAACTTCCTCACCCACTTTAATGATACCGCGCTCGATACGACCGGTTACCACAGTACCACGACCAGCGATGGAAAATACGTCTTCAATCGGCATCAAGAACGCCTGATCAATGGCACGCTCCGGCTCTGGAATGTAAGAGTCAAGCGTTTCTACCAGCGTTTTAACCGCAGTAGTACCCATGCCGTTTTCATCTTCGCCGTTAAGCGCCATTAGCGCAGAACCAGTGATGATTGGTGTGTCGTCGCCTGGGAAATCGTAAGTGCTGAGCAAATCACGCACTTCCATTTCTACCAGCTCAAGCAACTCTTCATCGTCAACCATGTCAGCTTTGTTCAGGAATACAACGATGTACGGAACACCCACCTGACGGGACAGTAGGATGTGCTCACGCGTCTGAGGCATAGGGCCATCAGCTGCTGAACAAACCAGAATCGCACCATCCATCTGCGCAGCACCAGTGATCATGTTTTTAACATAGTCAGCGTGACCTGGGCAGTCTACGTGTGCGTAGTGACGAGTCGGTGAATCGTATTCTACGTGTGACGCACTGATGGTGATTCCACGCGCTTTTTCTTCTGGCGCGTTATCGATTTGGTCATAACCTTTTGATGCACCTGCACCGCCCCATACTTCAGCACAAACGCGCGTCAGAGCAGCAGTCAGAGTAGTTTTACCATGGTCAACGTGACCAATGGTGCCTACGTTCAAGTGCGGTTTACTACGTTCGAATTTTTCCTTAGCCATCAGTATCGCCCTCTTAGTTTGAGCCTAAATTTATTGCAAGCGCATATAGCACAAAGGCAGATATAACATATCTGCCTTTGTCGTTCTGGAGCTCATGAGCGGAGTTGAACCGCTGACCTCACCCTTACCAAGGGTGTGCTCTACCAACTGAGCTACATGAGCGAATCATTAAGCGATACTGGAGCGGGCAGCGGGAATCGAACCCGCATCATCAGCTTGGAAGGCTGAGGTTCTACCACTAAACTATGCCCGCAAATATCGCCTATAAAATATGGTGGAGGGAGAAGGATTCGAACCTTCGAAGCTCACGCGTCAGATTTACAGTCTGATCCCTTTGGCCACTCGGGAACCCCTCCGTTTGCGAGGCGGCATAATCCGCTAATTCAGAGCTTATGTCAAGCCTTTTTCTTATATTAAGCATTATAAAAGCGTAATACTGGTATTTCTACTCCTGTACATGCTCAAGCTCAGCAAAATCATCCTTTAAAGTACGAATGACCTGCGCATCCAATAATCGCTGACCTTCAGCATTTATGCTCACCCAAAATCTATGTCTTTTTTTAATAATTCTTTTGACTTCTGCTTGGTAACCGAGCGCTTGTGCGTACTCAACTTGCCTACTGGCAGCTGACTCTTGGGGAAAACTGCCTAGCATAATTACATTATTTACCACGCCGTTCTCAACGAGAGCCGCATCAATTTTGTTAGCCAACAACTCATCTATCATTCTTAAAGCAAGCCGCTTGGATTCGCCTGCCGGTATATACACCCTATATTCAGTATTGATTACTGATATTCGCTCTACAATTTCACCACCTATATTTAGGCTCATCAACCGTTGAAGTAAAACTACAGCGCGCTCCTCATCGTCAAAACCACCCAGTAAACTGCGACCCCTCTCATCAACATCACTACTCTGTATCACACTTGTTTTGGGCTCATGCACTTCTTTTAGCAGCACAATCGATAAGGTATTCTCGTCCCGAACAGGCTTGTTATTACTTGCAGTCAACTCGCCAGTTTCCTGCTTGGTCGCCATCATCCAGATAAAAAACAATATATTTGCCACTACAACGAGTATAAATATTTTACGCATCACTGCCATGCTCCGAATATGGGCAGGCAAGCGCAAGACCGTTAAACACTAGGTCCTTGTGTAGGACGGCTGGATGCCGCTCCTGCTGTACAAGATGCGCATCTCCGCCTGTGAGCACCAGAGTATACCCGTCACTGAATTTTTGTTCGGCGCAACCTAGCTGTTGTTGGATAAACCCGCCAAACATCGAGCTAATACCTGCACTTATGGCGCATTCGGTATTATTCGCTATTTCTGGCACAGCTATTGTAAACACCTGAGGTAGAGTAGTCCTATGGTGCAAAACGTCTTGAAGCAGCTTAATCCCTGGCGCAATAACGCCACCAAGATGCATACCTTCTCGCGAGACATAGTCAGCCGTTACTGCTGTGCCGCAATCTATTACCAAGCAATTGTCTTT
>LFTS01000174.1 GCA_001513435.1 Gammaproteobacteria bacterium DTU040 | reverse complement strand
TAACAAAGTAGTTGCCCGACACGGTATTAAACAGGGAGTTATAAATAAACAGCCCCTTACCTTCGGCACCGCTGATATGCACGCCATCACCCGAGCCAGGCTGCACATCAGTCGCGTAATTATTCTGAATAGTTGAGTTAATGATGTAATTGAGCAGCACGCCATAGTTCTGGTCGTGGTCAGAGCGGTTGTTGAGCACGGTTAACTGGCGGCTTTGCATCAGTGCGTAGCCTGTGCGCGTGCGCGTGGTGCTGTTATTGATTACATGATTACGGTTAGAAAACATGTAGTGAATGCCGTAACGCATATCACGCAGGTTGTTGCCGTCAATGACACTGTCGTTAGAGGCTTCAATATAAATCCCATCACGCACATGCCAGATCTCATTACCGCGAATGGTCGCATCACGTACAGCAAATAAATGGATGCCGTTACCACGGTCTTGGGTACGCAGATTGTCATCGCCCTGGACTTGGTTGCGGATAATGCTTACGTCTCTAGTAGCATCAACCCAGAGCCCAAAGCCTTGCCCTTTTAAGGAGTTCTCTACTATGTTTGCATTTCTTGCCGTGCGTTCGACAAAAACACCTGCTTCCATATTGGTGAGGTTGCTCCCCCAGTTTTCAATCTGGCATTTTTTAAGTGTTACATCATGGGCACGGATGTTGATTGCGTTTTTATGTCCATTTGCATTGAAGATCGCACCTGCGGCGCATTCAAGTTGAATGGGCACATCAATGACATAGTTGCCGCGGTATTCACCAGCCGGCAAACGCCATACATGCTCATTAATTTGTTCTATAGGAAGTGTTGTGATGGAGATGAGACTTGTGTCTGCATCGGGTGCTGCTTGAATGGCATGAAGCTGTAAATGACTGGCTGCTCCTGGAACTTCTGGAACCTGTTCTGCTATAGCTGTACCGGTCGCAATGATAGCGACAAAGCCAATCGCAGTATGAATGAAACGTCTGACACCCATGCACAAGCCTTACTTGGTTAAAAATAAAAACCATGCGCCCCCATTAAGGAGCGCATGGATTATTCCAGCTTACTTAGCTGGTTTTACATACATACGTCCAACCATTTCCATGTGGAGCGCATGGCAGAACCAGTTACAGTAGTACCAGTGGATACCAGGCTTATCAGCAATAAACGTCACTGATGATGTTTGCTGGGGACTGATCTCCATGCTCACACCGTGGTTTACCATACAGAAACCATGTGAAACGTCTTCAATGATATCCAAGTTAGTGACCACTACAGTAACTTCGTCACCTTGGTTAACAGTAAACTCGGTCATTCCGTAGGAAGGTGCGTAAGACGTCATATATACACGTACTTTCTTACCATCACGGATAACTTTGTTGTCTTTCTCTAGATCAATACCGTCTTTCTTCGCCATTTCACGTGTGGTGGCGAAATAGGGGTCGTTACGATCCCAAACTTTCTTGGTCTTAATCTGATCGCGGCGCGCCATAATACAGTCATGTGGCTCGGCGAAGGTAGGACCGTCATGAACCAGCTTCATCACATCACCGGAAATATCAATCAACTGGTCATTCTCTGGGTGTAACGGACCTACTGGCAAGAAGCGGTCTTTAGAGAACTTACTCAATACTACCAACCACTTACCGTCTGCTTCGCTGGACTCAGTCAATGAAGCGTGGTTGTGGCCTGGCTGGTAATGAACATCGAGCTTTTGCTTGATGTAGTTCACTTTTTTGCCGTTGTATGCCTGAATGGCTTCTTCGATGTTCCACTTAACTACTTGGCTGTCAATAAACAGCGTAGTGTACGCATTACCGCGTCCGTCAAAAGTAGTATGCAGCGGTCCTAAACCTAACTCTGGCTCAGCGACAACTACTTCACGCTCATCTTTGAATTTGTCGTTAAACAGATCGTCGAGTCTATCAATTGCAATGATAGTACAGGTTGGTGATAGCTTACCGTTGGCAATGAAGTACTTACCGTCTGGCGAAGTGTTCAAGCCATGGGGGTTTTTAGGAGTAGGAATGTAGCGAGTTACGCGAGAGTTCTTGCCGTCTTTTTTACGGCCATCAACTACAGGTACTTTAGAATCGCCTAGAGTAATAAAGTTACCTTTTTTAATTTCTTCTTCAATGCGTGGAATGTTGAAAACCGTTACCCAGTCGCGCTCATTACGCATCATACCGGCCAAGTCAGTAGCCGCTTCTGAGTTATAACATGTGGCAGCAGCGTATTTACCTGTGTAGCACGCATCCGTATTGTCGAGGTTACCATCAACAATTACTTGCCACGCAACTTCCATGGTTTCCGCATCAATTGCGTTATACATGGTGTACTTGTTGGACTTATCCCAGTTGTCAAAATCGGTTTTACCATCATTTGGGTGCGGAATAATAAATTCGGCGTTACAGAATACATACTTTGTGTGAGGTACTTTCTGCAAACGCAAACCGTGAATAGCCTGTACGTTTGGAACCGTGGTGATCTTGTCACACTTCATGATATCCAAACGAATACGAGCAACACGAGTGTTTGCTTTATCGTTAATGAACAGGTATTTACCATCATATTTACCATCGGTCATGGAAATATGTGGGTGGTGAGAGTCACCGTTTAGGTACTTAGAGCTATCGCCTAGCACTTCTTTACTTTCGTTGGTTAAGCCCCAACCAGTAGCAGAACAGGTATTAAATACCGGAATACGCATCAACTCACGCATGGATGGAATACCCAATACGCGAACTTCACCTGAGTGACCGCCACTCCAGAAACCGTAGTACTCGTCAAGTTCACCTGGTCCAACATGAACTTTATTTTGTGATTCTTTTACCGCTGCAGCCCATGACTCGCGTGTCATTACTGAACTACCCAGAGCTGTAGCACCGGCTAAGGTGGCGCCTGTTACTGCAGTGGCGCCGAGAAATCCACGGCGACTAAGGCCTGTTTTCTCAACTTCTGTTGTTTTTTTATCACTCATGACAGACTTTCTCCTAAATTAAACCCTTACTCTTCTAAGTCAGGGCGAAACATCCAGCTGTACGGCTGGAATGATTTGCGGCTCCTCAGGAGCTGCTTTATTACGTTGGCGGCGTTTCTTTTTTGCCACCAACGGCGGGCATCGGTCGTCGTTGTAGTAGGTAACCTGACAATCCAGACAGTGGTGACACTCGTTGGCATTAATATGCCCATCTGGGTGAATCGCCTGCACCTCACACTCAACGGCACATAACTGACAAGGCGTACCGCACTCTTTGCGACGCTTAAGCCAGTCGAACAAACGTAATTGTGTTGGTATCGCCAAAGCTGCTCCTAAAGGACAGATGTAGCGGCAATACACTTTGCGGGTAAAGATATTGATTACCAATAAAACAACAGCATAGAGAACGAAACCCCACTCACGCACAAAATGCAGCGTAATAGCGGTCTTGAATGGCTCAACCTCAGCATATTTTTCTGCCGTGGCAATGGAGTCAAGTGACAATCCGAACAGAGCCAGCAAGATAATGTACTTCACCGCCCATAAGCGCTCGTGCACAGCCCAAGGCAACTCATACTGCTTAATTTTTAACTTGCGTGCGGCTTCATTAATCAATTCCTGCAGGGCACCAAAAGGACAGAGCCAGCCACAGAACACTCCACGACCCCAGAGCAGAATACTCACCGCCACAAAGCTCCACATAATAAATATCACGGGATCAATCAGAAACGTCTCCCACCTAAAGTCACCCATAAATGAGTGCACAAAGGTAAACACGTTAACCACTGAGATTTGACCCAAGGCATACCAGCCAATAAACACCACAGTGAAGGTCAAGTAAGCGATTCGGATTGTGTGCAGTAAACCCGGACGACGCGCTAGGAAGTCCTGCATAAATAAGATTGCTACCAGTACAATCAGCGCTATTGAGATAATCGATATTTGGAAGCTTTTTTGATACCAAACACTCAGCCACAGCGGACGATTAGCTTCATCAATAGCGGCCTGCTCTGAAGCGGTTAAAGCCGGTCGTTCAATGTATTCTTCAGGTAACTGGTAGCCCAGTTCAAAGCTGGTAAAAATGCTGTCTACGGGACCGGTTTGACGACGCACCAACAGCTCAAAGCTTAGAGGGCTGCCCGGGTCCACGGCGTATTGTGAGCGCGCAATAAAAATACCCATCTCAGTAAAATTTGGCATGCCTTGCGCATACACATCACTGAGACGGAAGAAATCCAAGTCTCTAAAGCTGATAACTTCACCAAACTGACGCATCTGGATACGGTCGAAAATACCGCCACGTACATAACCAGAGCCTTTAAATGAGTAGTCACCGTTAGCCACAACCATCATGGCATGATCACCCTCGTTAAGCTCTTCCATAATCGCTTGGTATTGCTTGTCGCCCAAAATGTTGCGGCCAATGGTTGGCACTGTTAAGTCCGCTAAATACAGATCAATAAAAGGTGTATCTCGTTGGTCCTCAGCAACCGCCTCAACACCTTCAGCTTCCGTACCTATAAAAGCATCATCAACCTGTCCATGATCGAGCAACATACGTCTTATCGAACCGTCACCGGTCAGCGTATGCCAATCTGATGGTCTGAAATAGTCTTTGAGGATAGTAGCGGGCTTAGATTTAATCTCGCTGTGTGCTTCAACCAGACCCAGCGACACTGCAACTCGGTGTGCGGCACGCATGACGATCTCGTTAACCACCATTACCGTAACCGTTGCGCCACTTACTGCATCAATAGTTACCGCTGTTTCATCTTTAGTACGCCCGATAACTACGCGCTGCTCAACATTAATTCCTTGATATTTAGCTGCAAAATCGTGCAGTTTTTGCTCAGGAATACCAATGAGTAGAATAGGTTCGTCATGATACAATACGTAAGCGTCAAGGATGGTGCCATCTAAACCTAGCACCACCTGCATATTAATTGGCTTACCAGAGTAGGCCGGGATATTAACAACATTGATGCTTTCAAACGCGTAACCTTGCAGCTCATCACCGCTTTTTAACGTTCTAACGCCAAACTCACCCTCAGGCTCTGAAATCGTATTAACCTCGGGCAACACCGTAGCAATGCGCTGCCTTTCTAGCGGGCTCAGAGGCTGGGCAAGTGCAAAGCTTGCCCAAAACATTAACAACCAAAACAAGATGCTTTGGCGTAAGTATTTAATTCCTGCGCTTTGGGGTGCCGCAACCGTCATAGCTTTCCTGCCTTATCATTTGTAACTTAATTCATACTAACCCAGCCTATGTGTTTGCGGCGCATGATCGCAATCAATTTATTTTTTTATTAGTTTACAAAGAATGAAATCTTTGAAACACGCACCTCACTCAATCCCCCCTACTGGTGCTACGCCTTTTTAGCATGCAATACACTGATCCATGACAACACTTGTCCAGATGCCAGCATCAATACTGCCTAACCCAGCAAAGGAGACTGCG